>JBEPXK010000305.1:0-5253 GCA_041641915.1 Planctomycetota bacterium | reverse complement strand
TGGTCGCCGGCACCTGGCAGGCGCAGAGCGGCGCGGTGCACGTCATCGATCTCGACGACGTGCCCGGCCTGGCCCCCACCTTCACCACCGAGCTGAACCAGGCCGAACAGCTCCTGTGCGACGGTCGCATGCTGGTCGAGGCGCGCGCGCCGGATCTGCCGCACGGCTCGCTCGACCCGCTCGACGGCGGCTGGTTCACGGTGGATGAGCTGGTCGACACCGTCGCGGGTACCGCCGATCCCGACGACGACATCCCCGACTGGGCGAGCCGCTACACGATCCGCGATGCCGAGCTGGCCTCGGTCGGTCCCGATGTGGCCGGAGCACAGATATTCCTCAAGCCCTGGCAGCATCAGGGCCACGGCTGGGGTTTCCTGCAGAACGGCCGCGTGATCAGCCACCACGGCGATACCATCGTGTGCGACCTGCCGAAGAGCGACAAACTCGAGGGCGGCGCCATCTACTATCTTACTTCACTGCGCGGTCTGCTCGATGCCCCCGGCGAGTGGTACCACGATCCGGAGACGCACGAGCTGCACGTGTGGCTGCCCGATGATGGCGATCCGGCCGAGCACCTGATCGAAATCAAGCGCCGCGACTACGCCGTCGATCTCGATAGCCGCGCCCACATCACGGTGCAGGACCTGACCGTGGTCGGCGCCACGTTGACCACCGATCTGGATGCCGGTAACGACGGCAAAGGCTCCGGGCAGACCGCGGTCGGGCGCAGCAGCCTGCACGGCTGGCCGATCGCGCCGGCCAACCACATCACGGTCGAACGGATGCATTTCCGCTACATCAACCACTTCCACGATTGCAGCGGCGGCGACAACTGGCAGTGGTCGCAGGCCAGCGGCGTGATCATCTCCGGCAGCGATCACCTCATCCGCGACTGCGTCGTCGAATACGCCGCCGGCAACGGCATCATGGTGATCGGGCACGATATCGCCGTCACCAACAACCACATTCACAGCGTCGACTACATGGTGCAGCTCGCGGCCGGCATCTCGACCGGACACGAGTTCTACAACTACGGCATCGATATCGGCTACAACACCGTGCACCGTTGTGGTTTCGACGGCATCACGACTCAGCATGCCCGCACCACCGCGGCGCAACCCTCGCGCATCCATCACAATCGCGTCAGCGCCTTCGGGCTGTGGACCGAAGACGTCGGCGGTATCAAGTCGGTCGGCCACGACGATGCGATCAACGGCACGCGCTACGACCACAACATCGTCTCGGACGGCGGCGACTGGTCCATCGGGCTGTACCAGGATTACGCCACCGGTTTTGTCATGGACCACAACCTCGTGTGGGATGTGCGCCAGGGCATCAACCTGAACGACGGCGTCGACCACCGCGTCTACAACAACACCGTGTGGGGCAGCGGCGGCGACCACGACATCGGTGGCGAGGTCGACGATTGCGATGTGCGCAACAATATTACCGCACAGGGCGCGGTGCCGTTCAGCGGCGGCGGTTCGGGCACCTTCCGCAGCAACCTGATCGGGGCCGATGCCGACCTGCTCATCGATCCAGCACACGGCGACCTGCGCCTGCACGCCGATGCCGCGGCGGCCATCGACCAGGGCGAGGCGATCCCGCCCTACACCGACGCTGTCAGCGATGGGAGCCCCGACATCGGCGCCTTGGAATTCGGCGCCGAGCCGTGGGCCGCTGGCAGCTCGCTGCCGGCGCCGACGCCATGCTCGCCGGCGAACCTGGTCGCGGTGCGGCAGGCCGATGGCAGCGTGCTGCTGCGCTGGAGCGATCGCAGCGACGACGAGACGCGCTTTCTCATCGAGCGTTCGCTCTACGACCGGCACGGCCGCCACTGGTCGGTGGTCGCCAGCGTCGCTGCCGATACCACCGAAGCCACCGACACCCCGCCGGCGAGCAATATCATCGCCTACCGCGTGCGCGCCGACGCCTCGCCCTACTCGAACACCGCCATCGTCCAGGAATTCTTCGGCGGTCATTGGGCGTGCGAGGAGGACCTGCACGATACCGCCCCGCGCGACGTGGTCGACGATCAGGCCGTATGCATGGCGGGCGACGTCGCGGGCACCGCCGCCTACAGCGACGATGCCGCGGTGGGCGGGCACAGCGTCGTTCTGGACGCCGAGGCGCAGCAGTACCTGTCGGTCGCCGACGGCCCCGAGGTGCGCATCGCCGATCGCTTCACCTGGACCGGCTGGATCAAGCCCACCGCGTACATGTCCAATTCGGTCATCGTCGCCAAACGCAGCAGCATGGGCAATGATGGCGTCGGCATAGCGTTGAAATATCACTACAACAACCTGCGTCTGGTGACGCAGTACGGCAGCGAGACCATCGATGGTTTCATGCCAAGCGAAGACGCGTGGACGATGCTCGCCTTGAGTTACGACGCCGCGACCCGGCACATGCGTCTGTATGCCACCGACGCCGCCGGGGATCTGGTGACCGTCTTCGCGCAGGACGACTGGCGCGCCGAGGACCTGTCCTGCGACGCGCCGCTGTGCTTCGGTGGCCACCCGGCGAGCCCGGATCGTACCTTCAACGGCCACATGGACGACCTGCGCCTCTATCATCGCGTCTTGTCGCCGGCCGAGATCGAAGCGATCCGCGACGGCAGCGACGCCCCGGTCACGCCGAGCGTATCGATCAACACCGCAGCGACGCGCATCGAGGAGGCCGGCCCGGGTTGCCTGCTGACCATCACCCGTAGCGGCCCGCTCACCGACGATCTGACGGTCTCCTACCGCAGCGACGGCGGCAGCGCCACGGCCGGCAGCGACTTCGCCGCCCTGCCGGATCGCGTCATCATCCCGCACGGCCAGCAGCGCACACAGATCCGCCTCAGCCCCGTGGATGACGCGATGGGCGAAGGCGACGAGACAGTGCACGTGGCTCTGCGCGAGGACACCGCCTACCAGCTCGGAACCGCGCACGAGGTCACCGTCGTGATCGGCGACGACGACGGCGGCGGCGGGGAGCGTCGCGTGTCGCTACGCATCGCCGGCGAGGGGGTGCCGTCCCTGACCGTCATGGCGATGCCCGGTGATCACGAGGCCACGGTCAGTGACGGGAACCACGTACTCACCGGCCTGGACCCGACGCTCGACTACACGCTGTCGTTCCTGCTCGACGCCTTCGCCTCCACTCGCTCCCCCCTGGTGATCGCAAATAGCCCATGAAGCATGGTGCAGCAGACTACGACAAAATCGACCGGCTTTGGCCCGCATGACGCGCCGGAAAATGAGGATGGAGCGAAAAGGCGCGCCGCTGGCCTGCCTGGGAAGGGAGCCTGGGAAATACTCGGTCCTGGCCTCCTGGCATTGCGACTCGCACACGTCGTTGACACCTCTTGCGCAAACGTTTTACGCTAATTGAGCGCCCTGGGTTTGTCGTGCAGTAGAGCCTGGGAGTTGTCTATCCTGTTCGCTCGCTCCCCGCTCCCCGCTCCCTCCCTAGCATAAGAGCGGCGTGCACCATCAGGCGGACGAGGGCCTCCCGAGTGGGCGAGTTGGCTCTCGAACTGGGCCGCGACCAGCCGCCGTCCGGCGCCGGGTGACGCGGGATGCGTGGCATGCAAGTGGACGGCGCCGGGGCATCCGGTTTCACAGGTCCACGACCCGTCGTGGCGATCTCGGCACAATCGTTTCAATCCCGCTCGCAGCCAAGCCAAATCGCTCCTTGGCATCGCAGGCGTGCACGGATGCTGCGTCACTCATTCCACGTTCGCCCGCTACTGGAGTCACCGTGCGCCCCTCGATCCTGATCGCTTTGCCCTTGCTGATCCTCGTCACCTCCTTCGCCGCTGCTGAAGACGCGAAGCCGGTGGATCCGCTCGAGCCGACGGCTGAAGCGACGCTGTATGTCGAGATGCTCAACCGGGCGCGCATGGATCCGCACACCGAACGTGCACGGCTGCTGCGGTGGGCCGACGCGGTCGACCAGTTGAGGCAGGACCGCACGATCGACGACGTCGACGGTCTCGACGACATCGCCCCGATCAACGCCGTGGTCGATGCCTGGAATTGGTGGGGCGTCGATGCCGATGTGTTCTACGACGACTACGGCGATCTGGCTGCCAAGCCGCCGCTCGCGATCAACCCGATACTGGTGGCCGCCGCGAGTGCCCACTGTCAGGCAATGGCGCTTGCCGACGAGGAGAGCTACAAGCTGCCCGACGAACCATGGTACTACGATCTGATGACGGCGGGCGGTTACGATTGGAGGGCGGCCGCCATAAACATCTTCGGCACCGCCGAATCGGTCGCCCATGCGCGTGCCCGCTTCGAGACCGATTGGGGCCCCGGCTCTGACGGGATGGACGAACAGGCGGTCGACCGCTTGACCTGTCACCGGGGACGGTATCGAAGTGTCGGCTTCGCGCGGCACTACCAAAGCGACACTAGCCGCGAACTGGGTCCTTGGGTCGTTACTACGCTTTTTGGTGAGCCAAAGCATGACGATTATTTCTTGTGCGGGGTCGCCTTCGACGACGCGATGGTGGCCGACGGGTTCTACAGCGTGCGCGAAGGCATCGACGGGGTCACCATCATCGCCAATGCCGGCGATGCCTATTGGACGACCACCAACTGGAGCTTCGGCGCCTACAGCTTGCGCGTGCCGGATGGGGCGACCTATCGTGTGTTCATGGAATTGGATGGAGGCTACTATCGACTCGAGGACGCGGTGGTCGCAGGCGGTAACGTCAAGCGGGATTTCAATGGCGCCAATCCGCCCCGAACGGTCGCGCGCCGCACGATCACCATCCGCAACGGTCCCGATCTGGCGATGTGGGAGCGTCGCGATGCGGCGCCGCTGGGCGACACCGGCACGCTGGCAGGAGACGCCTACGTGTTCGATGCGCTGCTCGCCGACTTCGACACCGTTTTGACTCCCGGCTCGGCCGCCAACTGAAGGGGCGCCACTCCGTCAGCGCATCCTGCACCGCAGCGTCAATGGCTGGCACCGAGGTCTTCGCCTCGCGCAGCATCTGCTGTCGTCGCCCTTCGCGTGTACAGGGCAAACACAGCAAGCCCAATGCCATGAAGGACCAGACGCGCATGTGCATGGTGGGACAGACTACTGCAGCACCGCTTCCTGGCACCGCCGTTGGCGCGCTCGCCAGACTTGTCAGCGAAGCTACCCGACGTGGCGTGAAGTGGATCGCCGAAAAGACCAAGATCCATCGCGATCGCCGCGGACGCGCCCCGCCCGGCGTCGATCCGGCGCTCGGGTAGCACAAAACCACATCCA
>JBEPXK010000304.1:0-5258 GCA_041641915.1 Planctomycetota bacterium | reverse complement strand
ACCGGGCCGACGCAGCGCAAGCGCAGCCCCGCAGCGAAGCGAGGAGCAAGCGCAGCTGGGGTGCGCCGAAGGCGCGAGGGGGCAGCGCCCCCTCTGATAGAAGCCTCAGTGATGGCCCTCCGGGTCTGGGGCTTGGCTACAGGCGCCGCCGCGCGGCGATCATGCTGTCCGCCAGGCCCCACAGCAGGCCTCCGACCAGGCCGACGGTGTGGGCGGCGTTGGCGATGGGGCCGACCATTCCGAGCCAGCCGAGAGCGAACCAGATCATCATGATGATCACGGTGCCGGGGGGGACGGCGAGGCCGCAGTGCGGGTCGCGGTGGCCGCGGAACCAGATGTAGGCGAGCAGGCCGTAGACCACACCGGAGAAGCCACCGAACAACCCCACCTGGTGCTCGATGTGGCGCATCCACAGGTACTGTCCGGCGTTGCTGGCCACCCCGAGGGCGACCACCATCGCGACGAACCGGGCCCGGCCGTTGCGTCCTTCCACCGCAGCGCCAAGCGAGTGCAGCCACCACAGGTTGAACAGGATGTGCAGGAAGCTGAAGTGGAGGAAGATCGGCGTGAGCAGGCGCCAGACCTGGCCGTGCAGAATGGCCTCCAGGCCCTGGGCGGCGTGCCAGTTGGCCTGGGGGAGCAGAGGGGTGAAGGTCAGCAGGCCGGTGCGGCGGGCGTTGGCGCAGAGCTGGGCGCCGAGCTGATCGCCGCCGATGCTGCAGAAGACGGTCAGGGCGATCGCGATCGCGATCAGGCCGAGGGTGATCGGGCCGGGGGCGTACTGGACCGGTCTGACGATCGAATGCCGGGGCGGCTCCTCCGGGCGGATCTTCGCTTCGCGGTCGAGGTGGCGTGCGAGTCGGCCCGGGGCGTCGAAGCGCGGGTCGTCCGGCGCGGCGAGGAAGGCCGCGAGTTCGCGTTCTGCGCGTTTGCGCTGGTCTTCGGGGATGATCCACAGCTCCCAGGCCTCGTCGTCGGCCTGTTCGACGCAGCAATCGATGCCCACGTTTTGCAGATGGGCACCGCAGCGACGACAGACCGCCTCGTGCGGCCACCGGTGGAGCAAGCGCATGCTGCGCAGACTGGCCCCGGCTTTGGCCGGCGCAATGGCTAGCCGGCGATCGGCCATCCCGCTCCGTCGGCCAGGTGGAGCGCGTGATCATCTGATGGGCAGGTGCGTACGGATTTGTCGTTGCGCGAGGCGATGTTCTCGTACAAAGCTTGCGGGAAATCTGGCCGTACGGCGTGGGCCGATCGCGTACATCGGTTTCGCCGCCATGGCCCAGCAATACGAAGGAGCCAGAGCGGATGTTCTTGATCGCCCCCATCAGCGCAGTGATCGCCCTCGTTCTCGCGGTGGTCCTGTATCGCGCCATGATGCGCTCGTCGGAAGGCGACGAGACCATGCGCGGCATCGCACGCGACGTGCGTGAAGGCGCCGGCGCCTATCTGTTCCGACAGTACAAGGTGGTCTCGTTGGCCTTCCTGGTGCTGTTCATCATCCTCACCGTCCTGGCCTTCATGAAGGTCCAGAACCCCTTTGTTCCGGTCGCCTTCCTCACCGGCGGCCTGTTCTCCGGTCTGTGCGGCTTCATCGGCATGAAGACCGCGACCCAGGCCAGTGCCCGCACCGCCGAAGGCTGCAAGCAGAGCCTCAACCGCGGCCTGCAGGTCAGCTTCAAAGCCGGTTCGGTCATGGGGCTGGTCATCGTCGGCTTCGGCCTGCTCGATATCGCTGTCTGGTACATCCTGCTCGACAACTTCGTGTTCACCGTCGAGCACATCGAGAACGGCTGGTCGATGATGGGTCTCGATTTCGTCAAGGAACACGCGGCCTACGTCGTCGACGGGCAGCTGACCGACGACGGCATGCAGTACAAGTACCTCAACATCACCACCACCATGCTGACCTTCGGCATGGGCGCCTCGTTGCAGGCCTTGTTCGCGCGCCTGGGCGGTGGCATCTTCACCAAGGCCGCCGATGTCGGCGCGGACCTCGTCGGCAAGGTCGAGGCGGGCATCCCCGAAGACGATCCGCGCAACCCGGCGACCATCGCCGACAACGTGGGCGACAACGTGGGCGACGTCGCCGGTATGGGCGCCGACCTCTACGAGAGCTACTGCGGTTCGATCATCGCCACCGCCGCCCTGGGTTCGGCCCTGCCGGTGGCGCACCTGACCCAGATGGGCATGGATCGCGTCGACGCGGTGGTTGCTCCGCTGATCATTGCCGGCATCGGCATCCTGCTTTCGATCGCCGGTATCTTCATGGTCCGGACCAAGGAGGACGCGACGCAGAAGACCCTGCTGCGCTCCCTGCTCATCGGTACCGGCGGAGCGTCGGTCCTGGTCCTGGCCGTGGTGCTGCTCATGGCCGTGGCCGGCTTCATTGCCTGGGGGCTGTTCGGCGCGGTCTGCGCCGGTCTGGTCGCTGGCGTGATCATCGGCCAGGCGACCGAGTACTACACCTCCGATTCCTACAAGCCGACCCAGGGCATCGCCGATCAGGCCAAGATGGGCCCGGCGACCACGATCATCGAAGGCATTTGTGTCGGCATGACCTCCACCGGGGTCACGGTGGTCACCATCGTGCTCGGCATTCTCGCCGCCTACTGGTTCGCCGGCGGCTTCACGGAGATGAGCGCTGGGCTCTACGGCGTGAGCTTCGCCGCTGTTGGCATGCTCTCCACGCTGGGCATCACCATGGCCACCGACGCCTACGGCCCGATCGCCGACAACGCCGGTGGCAACGCCGAGATGGCTGGCCTCGACCCGCAGGTGCGCACCCGCACCGACGCGCTCGACTCGCTGGGCAACACCACCGCCGCCACCGGCAAGGGCTTCGCCATCGGTTCGGCCGCGCTCACTGCGCTCGCGCTGCTGGCTTCCTACCTCGAGGAGGTGCGGATCTGGATCGGCAAGGAGCCGGACAGCTCGGCCAAGATCGCGCTGACGCAGCAGTACGTCGACGAGCTGCCCAGGCGTCCCGAGGGCCTGGAGGAGGAGATCGCGCCCGACGGTTCAACGATGTACAAGCTCGAGGTGCCGGTCACTGTCAAGGGGCCGATCGTGTTTGCCGACACCGCCCTGCCGCTCGACGAGGTGGCCATTCCCCAGTCGGTCTACGACGAGGTCATGGAGGCCCGTGGGCTCGAAGAGAAGCCTAAACTGCGCATGACCCAGCTGGCCAAGGCGAGCATCGGCGACTTCGTCTCCGCCTACGACATCACCCTGTTCAACCCAATGCTGCTCTGCGGCCTGTTCCTCGGCGTGATGGCGGCCTTCGTCTTCGCCGCGATGACCATGAAGGCGGTCGGTCGTGCGGCCGGGCAGATGGTCGAGGAGGTCCGCCGGCAGTTCCGCAACCTCGCCGGCATCATGGACTACACCCCGGGCGACATGTCCGAAGAGAACCAGAAGCGCAAGCCCGACTACGCCAGCTGCGTGGGTATCGCCACTGGCGGGGCCCAGCGCGAGATGGTGCTGCCGGCGTTGCTCGGCGTGGCGGTGCCGATCGTCGTCGGTCTGTGTATGGGCATCGCCGGGGTCATCGGCCTGCTCTCGGGTGCGCTGGTCGGTGGCTTCTCGCTCGCCACCTTCCTCAACAACTCCGGCGGCGCCTGGGACAACGCCAAGAAGTCGATCGAGGCCGGTCGCCTCGGCGGCAAATACCTCAAGAACGAGGCCGGCGAGTATGTCGATGCCGAGGGCAACCGGGTCGAATCGCGCGAGGAGGCCAAGAATCCGATCCACGGGGCCACAGTCATCGGCGACACCGTTGGCGATCCATTCAAGGATACCTCCGGTCCGGCGCTGAACATCCTCATCAAGCTGATGGTGATGGTCAGCGTGGTCTTCAGCGGCCTGGTGGTGTTGCGCAACCTGGTCGACTGACCGCGCGTCGCGCAAGGACAGCCGACACGGCCCCGGGCTCACCCGCCCGGGGCCGTGTCATGTCGTGGTTCAGCTGCCCGCGTTGTCGGCCTGCGGCGGGGCCTGACGCGCACTCCAGCGTTCAAGCACCGTATGGCGCGACTGGTCCGGCCCGGTGTTCGCGCTGGCGCAGTAGGTCACCGCGACGCCGCGCACGGTGCCCCACAGCGCCTGGCCGTAGGCGGCGAGCAGGTCGGGCCAGTCGCGCCCCGCAGGCGCCCGGTCGCGCTGCGGGCGGCACAGGGTGATGTGCGGCAGGTAGGGGCGGGTGAGCGACACGTCGAGCGCGGCGTGCAGGTCGCAGGCGAGGTGGCTGCAGGCCTCCTGCGGATCCTCCACCGCGGCGTAGACCACGCGCGGCACGTGGCGCCCGCCGAAGGCGCCGAGACCGGGCAGGTGCATGGGGCCGGGATGGAACCCGGCGGCGATGTCGTCGATCGTGTGGGGGATGACGCGGGCCTCGTCCTCGTCGAGCCGCCCGAGGAAGCAGGCGGTGATGTGGTAGTCGAGCGGGTGGACCCAGCGTGCGCTCAGCTGCCAGTCGCGCAGGCGCGCGGCGATGGTCGCCAGACGTTCGCGTGCGGCCTCGTCGATCTCGACCGCGATGAAGTGGTTGCCGGACATGTCCGCACCATGGACCGCGCCGCGATCGGGGCAAATCCCGCGTTGGCGCCCGGCCCTCTCAGACCCTCTGGGCGCGAGTGCACGAAACGCATTGCCCGTCAGAGCCGTGGGCTTATCGTCCCGCGCCTGCGTGGTGGCCGCGGCGATCGCGCGCTGAACCCAGGGAACGGCTAATGGCGAAGGACAGCATCAAGACCCGTTCGGAACTGCCCTGGCTCCTCGGACCCCTGGCGGTCCTGTTGATCGGGTGGTACATCTGGAATGTCCATCAGGGCTTCTATGGCGAGGACCGTAGCGAAGGCGGCCGGTATACGCTGATCAGCTACGGCAGCGACGCCAACCCCGCCCGGCGCGAGCAGATGAACATCTTCAACCGCTACTATCAAAAGCAGCGGTTGACGATCGACCTGATCCCCGACGGCTCCAACCCGCGGCACGTCCCGACCAAGGCCGCAGCTGGCGCCGCGCCCTACATCCTCGACGCCTTCCGCGAGGAGGATCTGCGCAACTACGCCCAGAAGGGCATCGCGCTGCGGCTCAACGACTATCTCAAGCAGCTGCGCGACGAGAAGGGTTACGACATCACCGATCCGCAGACCGGCACCTGGCAGGCGCGGCTGGAGAACCTGCGTCTGCCCAACCCCGACTGGCAGGAGGGGGACGATCCGCTCGACCGCTGGCACTGGTATGGCGTGCCGAAC
>JBEPXK010000303.1:0-5281 GCA_041641915.1 Planctomycetota bacterium | reverse complement strand
GCGCGCGCCAGGCGCCGAGGGCGAAGCGGATCGTGTGCCGGCCGCGGTCGGCGGACGGGTCGGGGCTGGGCGGGGCGCGGAGCAGCGAGAGGCCGATGCTGCCATCGCGCACGTCACAGCCGTATTTCGCTTCCGTGATCAGCGCCAGGCCCTCCTCCTCGCCGGCGTCGGTGAGTGCGAGCCAGCGGTTGAAGCAGACCTCGAACTGGGCCTCTTCGTGGGGCAGGCCCGGATACTGCGAGCGGGTCATCGAGCCGAACGGCGTACCGAAGCGGGCCAGCCGGCCGCGATAGTCGGTGTCGATGCGGTATTTGAGGAGCAGGTCGGCTTCATCCCAATCGACCATCAGCTCGCACTCCAGCTGATCGCTGCCGGCATGGAGGACGTAGCGCAGCTCGGCGCGCGAGCGTTGCCCGATGGCCACCGTGCTGCGTAGCACGGCGCGCGCCGGGCCGGCCTCGACCACCTGCGCCGGGCCGTCGCTCGCGAGCTCGCAGCCGAGGGCGAGCGCCTCGCGTTCGATCTCCCAGGCGGGGTGGTGCGTCGGATGGTCGGGATAGAGCCACAGGCCGCTGCGCGCGAGCGCCAGCTCGTGACCGTCGATGCGCAGCGCGCCGAGCTGGCCCCGGTCGTCGAAGCCGGCACGCACGATGCCGTTGTCGAGCTCGGTGGCGCTGGCACGGATCGCGGAAGCGCGCTGCGCATCCGGGTCCGGGTGCAGGCCGACCGCGGCGCAGGCACCCAGGGGCACCCGCGCCAGCCAGCCCGGCGCATCGTCGTCGCCGCAGCGCTGCAGCGGCACCGGGGTGCCGTCGTCGGTGCGCAGGCCCACGGCCGGATCGCCGCGTTGGGCCGCGTCGAGCTGCACGCTCACCGTCCGCGGTAGCGGCCAGGGGTTGACCACCCGCAGCCCCTCGGCCTGGGCATCGTGGCAGCGCGCCGCCGCCGCCTGCTCCTGGCGCGCGCAGAGCTCGCCCAGCTCGGCCGCGAGTTCGGTGTAGACCTCGGTGATCGAGGAACCGGGGATGGCGTCGTGGAACTGGGCGAAGATCAGCCGGCGCCAGGCGGCCGCGTCGATGCCGGTGGCACCGGTGAGCACCCGCAAGGCCTCGTGCGCCAGCAGGGCCCGTTCGGCGCGGCGGTGGACGTGCTTGAAAGCGGCCTGGGTGGTGTAGGTGCCGCGGTGCAGTTCGAGGTAGAGCTCGCCCTCGTAGACGGGCAGCTCCGGGCGCGCCTGTTCCAGACGATCGAAGAAGGCCTCGCAGGTGGTCCAACGCGTGCGCGGCAGGCCGGCAAGGTCGCGCGCGCGGCGCGCGCGCTCGAGCATCTCCTCGCTCGGGCCACCACCGCCGTCGCCCAGCCCGGTGGGCAGCAGCTGTTCGGCGTGGATTCCGCCCTGGTCGTTGCTGCGGGCGGTGGCGTCGAGCAGGTCGATCTCGCAGCCGCCGTTGTAGCTGCTCTTGCACAGGTGGGTCAGCACCTCGCTGCCGTCCAGACCGCGCCAGCGCAGGCTGGTGTGGGGGAAGCGCGTGACATCGGACCATGCGATCTTGGTGGTGAAGAAACGCTCCACCCCGACCTGCCGCAGCATCTGCGGCAGGCAGGCGCTGTAGCCGAACACGTCGGGCAGCCACAGCGTGCGGCTGGGGCGGCCGCAGAGCTCGACAAAGCGCTGCTGGCCGTAGATCAGGTTGCGGGCCAGCGCCTCGCCGCAGGGGATGATGGTGTCGGCCTCGACCTCCATCGCACCGGTGGCCTCCCAACGGCCGCTGACGATGTGTTCGCGCACCGCCGGCATCAGCGCCGGGGCGCGCTGCGCGACCATCTCGTAGAGCGCCGGCTGGCTCTGGAGGAAGGTGAATTCGGGGTAGCGTTCGAGCAGCCGCAAGACGGTGCTGAAGAAATGCACCCCCTTACGGCGGGTCACCCGTTCCGGCCACAGCCAGACCAGATCCATGTGCGCGTGGCCGACCAGCGCGACCTCGCCCTCCCAAGCGCAGCCGCGCAGCTCGGTGTAGACCCGGGCCATGTGCGTCTGCAGCTCGTCCAGTTCGCCGAGCTCGAAGAGGTCGCAGGCGCGGTCCATCAGGTGCAGCGCGCGGCGGACCACCGGCTCGAGGCGCTCGAAGGCGGGCTTGTAGCCGACGCCGTCCTCGCGCGCGTGGGCGGTGTCGCGCAGCTTGAGCCGCAGCCAGTCCATGATCACGCGCACGTCGTGATAAAGCTGCCAGGCGGCGAGATCACGTACTCCGAGCCAGGCGCCGGTGAAGCGGCAGGGCCGGCCGTCGAGGAAGCCGTTCTCGACCCAGATCGCGGTCTGGTAGGTGCCCACGTCGATGAACAGCTCGCAGGCGGTATCCGGCAGCGGACAGCTCGGATGACCCGGGTCGAGTCCGGCCCAGGGGACGCCATCGACGTAAACGCAGCCCTCGCCGTTGCACTGCCAGATCAGATGCCGCCGTCCCGCCTCATCGTCTGTTGCGGCGGGGATGCGCACGCGAAACCAACGCTGCTGCCAGGCGCCGCCCGGCGGCGAGAAGGCCTCGCCGGGAGCCACCGGGGTGTAGTCGAGCCCGGGCGCGGCGTCGATGCCCTGTTCTTGTTCCAGGGTGGGGCTGCCGGTGACCGCCAGTCCATCGCGCCGCTGCCACACGCGCCGCGCGAGCAGCTGCTCCAGGTTGCGGATCCGGCGCGGGGTGAGCTGGGTGAGCGGATTGCGCGGCAGGTTCATGGTCTCCCCTTCACTCTGCGGCGAGGTACGGCGCCCCGGCCTGGTTCAGCGACCCGCGCGTTTGCGCGCGGTGGCATCGAGCAGCGCCTTGCGCATGCGAATGTTCTTGGGCGTCACCTCGACCAGTTCGTCGTCGCCGATGTACTCGAGCGCCTCCTCGAGCGTCATCAGGCGCGGCGGCGTGAGCTTGATCGCCTCGTCGGCCCCCGCGGCGTTGCGCATGTTGGTCAGCTTCTTCTCGCGCGTGGGGTTGACGATGATGTCTTCTTCCTTGGCGTGCTCGCCGACGATCAGGCCCTCGTACAGCGGCGCGCCGGGGCCGATGAACAGCGTCCCGCGGTCCTGGAGGTTGAACAGCGCGAAGCCCACCGCCTCGCCGGCGCACTTGCTGATCATCGCACCAACGCTGCGCCTGGGGACGTCCCCGCGGTAGGGTTCGTAGGCGTGGAAGATGGCGTGATAGATCGCTTCGCCCTGGGTCGCGGTCAGCAGCGCGGTGCGCAGGCCGAAGGTACAGCGACTGGGGATGGTGAAGGTCAGATGCTGGTGGCCCGAGCGCGGCTCCATCGCCGAGAGCACCGCGCGGCGCTCGAGCATCAGGTTCATCACCTTGCTCGCGAACTCCTCCGGCACGTCGACCGAGGCGAGCTCGATCGGCTCGAGCCGGTGGCCGCGTTCGTCTTCGTGGTAGATCACCGTCGGCGACCCGACCTGCAACTCCAGGCCCTCGCGACGCATGGTCTCGATCAGCACCGAGAGGTGCAGCAGGCCACGGCCGCTGACCTCGTAGACATCGGGCCGCTCGGTCGACGCGATGCGCATCGCCACGTTGCGCGCACATTCCCGCTCCAGTCGCGCCTTGAGGTCGCGGCTCTGCAGCGGCTTGCCCTCCTGGCCCGCGAGCGGGCTGGAGGTCACGCCGAAGGTCATGCGGATCGTCGGCTCGTCGATCGGGATCGCCGGCAGGGCCGCGGGGTGCTCCGGATCGCAGATGGTGTCGGAAATGCCGATGTCGGCGATACCGGTGATCCGGACCACGTCGCCGGCGCTGGCGCGCTCGACGGCTTCGTCGCCCAGGCCCAGCGGGCGGCGCACTTCGAGTACCCGGCCGCGGCGCGGCGTGGCCGAGCTGTCGGTGACCACCACCACGCTCTGGCCCGTCGCGACCTCGCCAGCGTAGATCCGCCCGACGGCGATGCGGCCGACGAAATCGCTGTGCTCGATGTTCGACACCTGCAACCGCAGCGGCGCGTCGGCCTCTACGGGCGGGCCGGGCACCTGGGCGAGTACCGCGTCGAGCAGCGGCAGCAGGTCGCCGCTGCGCGCGTTCGGCTCGCTGTTCATGTACCGATCGCGCCCCGACCCGTAGAGCACCGGGAAGTCGAGCTGCCAGTCCTCGGCCCCGAGTTCGACCATCAGGTCGAACACCGCGTCGACCGCGCTGGCAGGCTCGCAGCCGGCTTTGTCGATCTTGTTGACGACCACGATCGGCTTGAGTCCGCACTCCAGCGCCTTGCGCAATACGAAGCGCGTCTGCGGCATCACGCCCTCGAAGGCGTCGACCAGCAGCAGGCAGCCGTCGGCCATCCGCACCACGCGTTCGACCTCGCCACCGAAATCGGCGTGGCCGGGGGTGTCGATGATGTTCACGCGGATGCCACCGTAGTCGATCGCGCAGACCTTGGCCGTGATCGTGATCCCGCGTTCGCGCTCCTGATCCATGCGATCGAGAATGCACTCCTGGATCTCGCCGCGTCGCGACACCGCCCCGGTCTGGGCGAACAGGCCGTCGACCAGCGTGGTCTTGCCGTGGTCGACGTGGGCGATGATGGCGATGTTGCGGATGTCGTCGCGGCGGGCGCTCATGGGCGGGATTCCGGGCCGGGGATCGGCCGAGGCGGGGGCGGACCCCCTGGGAGGGCGCCTGTTTAGCGACCGCCAGCAAACATGAAAGGCCCCGCCGGCATCCGGGTCAACACTCAGGGGGCGTCGTGCAGCGTTCATCGCGCCGCGCGCGCTGGCCTGTCGGTGGGCACTTGTGCCCCTCGCAGCCACCTCCACCATGACGCCTTCCTTCACAGGGGGCGTTGCCCCCCTCGCGCCTTCGGCGCACCCCCCCCACGGCCTCGGTCGGGGTTCGCGGCCTACGTCCGCGTTTTCTGCAGGCCTTCGGCCCATTTTCGCAGAGAACCACCCCTCGGTCGGCCGACCGGAGACCTGCCCATGTTCCACGCGCGCACACTCGCCCCGATGCTGTTCGCCCTGTTCGTGCACCTCTCGCTGACCGCGGCCGAGGACGGGGCCGCGCCGGCGCAGAGCGGCGAGACGACAGCGATCGATCCGGCCCTGCGCGAGGCCACCGATCCCTACTTCCTGGTCCGCGAGCAGAACGGCGTCCTGGTCTGGGGCACCGAAGACAAAGACGCCTCCTTCACGATCGCGGAGCGCGGCGAGGACGGCGGCATCGTGGTCTCCACCCCACAGGGGCCGGTGAGCGTGAGCGCCGGCCTGCTGCGCCGCGACGAGCCCGCGATCGCCCGGACCCTGGGC
>JBEPXK010000302.1:0-5283 GCA_041641915.1 Planctomycetota bacterium | reverse complement strand
TCGTGATCTGGCCGAGGCAGAAGCCGTAGACGAGGCTCGCACCGATCAGCACCGGAGCCGCGGGGAAGAGGGCGATCGCCCCGAGCGTCTCGCGCTGCGGGTCTTCGCCGCCGGCGGCCCGCCGCGCCAACGCGATCTGGAGTTGCACGGCCCGGACGGGGCGGTGCTCGCCCGCACGCGGGTCGCGCTCGACCCGGCCGCGCCGCAGCTGGTGGTGCTGCCGGTGCCGCCCGGTGCGCATGCCCAGCTCGCGGCGGTGCTGCTCGGCGATGACCCGCTCGCGCTCGACGACCGGGTGGTCCTGCTGCCGCCGCGGCGCTCGCGCGTCCGGGTCCACACGGCGCTGCCGGAAGCCCAGGGCGCCCCGCTGCGCCGCGCGATCGGTGCCGCGTTCGGTGCCGAGCTGGTTGCCGATCCCGCCGCCGCGGATCTGGCGGTGGTCGCTGGCGCGGCGGAACCGGCCGCGAGCGATGCGGTGGTGGTCTGGCGCATCGCCCCCGGCGATGGCGCGCCGGTGATCGGGCCCTTCCTCCGGCGCGGTGGCCATCCGCTGCTGCGCGATCTCGACTTCACCGGGTGCATCTGGAAGGGCGGGGTCGACACACGAACGGTGGCGGCGAGCGACAGCCTGCTGCTCGCCGGCGGGCAGGTGTTGCTGGCGCAGCGCCCCCGTGGCTTCGCCCTGCACTGCGATCTCGCGCGCTCCGGTCTGGTGCGCCATCCGGTCTGGCCGGCGCTGGTCGACAACGCGCTGCATCTGGCGCGCTCGCGGTTGCCCGGGCCCGAGCGGCGCAACCTGCTCGTCGGGCAGGGCTTCGCCCTCACCCTGCCTCGCGGCGCGCGCCGGCTGCATCTGATCGCGCCCGATGGCACCAGCAGCGTTCTGCCGGCGGATCGCGAACGCCGGGTGGCGGTGCCGGGGCTCGAGCAACCGGGCACCTGGGAGTTGCGCCACGACCCCGACCGACCCTGGACCACGGTCCGGGCCTTGAGCCTGGATGCACGCCTGGCCGACTGCAGCGACTGCCGCAACGCCGATCCCAGCGGCGAGCTCGGCGAGCGCTCGCAGGTGGAACGCCGGCGGGGGATCCTCGCCCACCTGCTGCCGCTGCTGCTCGCCGCCGGCGCCGCCTGTGCCGCCTGGGTGGTGTTCGTGCGTGAAGAGGGGGGCCGATGACACCGGTGCTGGTCTATCCCGAAGCCCTGGTGCTGGCCCTGCCCGCGGCCCTGGCCTGGTGGGTGTGGTGCCGCACGCGTCCGGCGCGCTGGCTCGAGGCGGCGGTGTTGGCGCTGGTGGTGCTCGCCGCGGCCGGTCCCCGCACGGCCGCCTTGCGCGGCGGCAGCGACGTGGTCCTGGTGCTCGATCGTTCGGAGTCGATGGGCCCCGAGCGCCTGGAACAACAGGAGCTGGTCGAACTGGTGGCGCGCCAACGCGGACCGGGCGATCGCCTCGCGGTGGTGGTGGTCGGCGAGCAGGCGCAGGTGGCGATGGCCCCCGAAGGCGAGGGCTCGGTGCGCCTGGCCGATCAGCGCGTCGGCCCCGACGGCACCGCGCTGGCGGCCGGGCTGCGCGCCGCCAGTTCGATGATCGGCGCCGGCCGCAGCGGGCGGGTGGTGGTCCACAGCGACGGCGAGCACACCGGCCGCGATCCGCGCGGTGCCGCGGCCGGCCTGGCCTATCGCGGTGTTCCGGTCGACGTGCTGAGCGTGCCCCGCCGCGGCGAGGTCGACGCCGCGGTCGTCGACGTGGAGCTGCCCGAGCTGCTGCGTCTGGGCGAGAGCTTCATCGGCGCCGCGCGGCTGATCTCCGACCGGCGCGAGACCCGCAGCTGGCGCGTGCTGCGCGGGCGGACCGAGATCGCCTCGGGCACGGTCGAGCTCGAGCCCGGCCGTGCCGCGGTGATCGACTTCGCCGACCGGCCGACCAGCCCCGGTTTGACCCGCTACGCTGTCGAGCTCGAGGACGAGGACGACGCCCGGCCGGCCAACAACCGCGCCCGCGCCGCGCTGCGGGTGCGTCCCGGCGAACGGGTGCTGGTGATGGGCGGCGCTGGTGAGCCGGGCAACCTCGCCACCGCGCTGCGCGCCGCCGGCATGGCGGTGGTCTGCATCGGCGAAGGACGGATCGAACTCGCCGACCTGCTCGGTTGCCGGGTGGCGGTGCTCGAACAGGTGCCCGCTTCCGCCCTCGGCCGACGGGGGATGGAGGATCTCGCAGCCTGGGTCGAACACCTCGGTGGCGGGCTGGTGCTCACCGGCGGCCGGCGCAGCTTCGGCAGCGGCGGTTACCACCGCAGCCCGGTCGAGCCGGTGTTGCCGGTGACCCTCGAGCTGCGCGACGAACACCGCAAGCTGTCGCTCGCGCTGGCGATGGTGCTCGACCGCTCGGGCTCGATGGCGATGCCGGTCGGCGGCGGCGCGCGGACCAAGATGGATCTCGCCAACGCCGGCGCGGTCGCCGCGCTCGAGTTGCTCTCCCCGCTCGATGACGCCGCGGTGATCGCGGTCGACTCCAGCCCGCACCTGGTCATCCCCATGGGCGCGCTGACCGATCCGGCCAGCGCGGCGGCGACGATCCGTTCGATCGAGAGTATGGGCGGGGGGATCTTCGTCGGGGTCGGTCTGAAGGCCGGTGGCCAACAGTTGCGGCGTTCGTCCAAGGGCACGCGACATCTGGTGCTGTTCGCCGATGCCAACGACGCCGAGCAGCCCGGAGACTACCGTGATCTGCTCGCCGATTTCGCCACCGCCGGGATCACCGTCTCGGTCATCGGCCTCGGCACCCCCGCCGATGCCGATGCCGGTCTGCTGCGCGACATCGCCAAGCTCGGCGGCGGGCGTTGCCACTTCGCCGATACCGCGGTCGAGCTGCCGCGCCTGTTCGCGCAGGAGACGGTGCTGGTGGCCCGCACCGCCTGGGTCGACGACACGGTCCGTCTGCGCCCCGATCCGCGGCTGCTCGCCGTGCTCGGCCGCCACGACGCCTGGGAGCAGGGCTGGCCGGCGGTGGCCGGCTACAATCTGGTCTACGCCCGCGCCCGCGCCGACACCCTGGTTCACGCGCCCGGCGACCCGCCCGGCCCGGCGGTGGCCAGCTGGCGCATCGGCACCGGCCGCAGCGCCGCGCTGGCGATCGAGGTCGACGGCCCGGCCAGCGGCGAATTGCTCGACTGGTCAGGCTATGTCCCGCTGGTCGCCGGCATCACCCGCTGGTGTGCCGGCGCCGACGAGGCCGACATCGGCTCGCTGCGCTCGCGGCGCATCGGTCGTATGGTCACCACGACCCTCGAGCTCGACCCCGCGCACCGCGAACGGTGGCCGGTGGCCGCGCCCGATCTGGTCCTGGTCGGCGGCGGCGATCGCCGCGTGGCCATGCTGCCGGTGGAGGACGGCGTCTACGCCGCCACCTGGCGGCTCGACAACACCGAGCCCGTGCTGCCTTCGGTCGCGCTGCCCGACGGTGAGGGCCGCAGCGCCCTGCTTGGCGCGGCGCAGGTCCTGCCCTACTCACCGGAGGCCCGACCGCGCTACGGTCGCCCGCCCGGCACCGCGGTGCTCGAGAACGTCGCCATGCTCAGCGGTGGGGCGGTGCGCGGCGACCTGCTCGATGTCTTCGCCAACCCGCCCAGCCCCGGCCGCGCTGTCGACCTCGCCCCGTGGCTGGTGATCATCGCGCTGATCGGCGTGCTCGCCGAGGTGCTCCAACGCCGTCTGCGCCTGCAGCCCCGCCTGCGTCGCCGCCGTGGCAAAGCCGAAAACGCGATCGCGGCTCCCGCTGCCAAGCAGCCCACGACACCCGACCAGGCGGTGCCGCCGACCCCCGCCTCCGAAGCGGCGGCCGAGCCCCCGAGCGAGGGGCTCGGCGGTGGTCTGCACGATGCCCTGCGGGAATTGCGCCGGCGGCGGTGATGGCGGCGCGCCTCGCTGCGAAACCCGCCACGACGATCACGTCGGTGTCGCGGATCCGCTGCCCACAGGCTGCCGTTGGCGAGAGCTCGTGGACCAGGTCAAGTCGGCTGGCGGTGGTCACGGCATACGGATACTCGGCGCCTCGTGCCAGCGGCCCTCGATCAGCATCGTGACGCAAGCGTGTTGGCGCCCTGCGAGTCGTTCGCGCAACCGCACGTCCAACAGCATCACCGCGCTGGAGCCGATCGCGGTGAAATCATGCACCACCCCGGCCACCGGTCCGGAAGCCTGCTTGAGACCGATGCGTACGACGTCGACGTGCTCGCGGTAACGCTCGAGCGCGTCGGCCAACCCGGCTTCGGGCGACTTGATCACCAGCATGACCTCGGGGCGCTCGCGTTCGAGCCATCGCGTCGCGCCGGTGTACGGCGCATCCTCGGTGTAGATCGGCAGCGGCTCGCAGCCGGGGTCGTTGGCGCTGCAATGACGGAAGGCCGCCGTCCACTGATGGTCGCTGTTGCCGTCGGTGTGCTGCGGAGCGGCCAAGCCGATTCGCCGGTAACCGCGGCGGCGCAACTGCCGCCAGGCTGTCTCCACGGCATGAAAGTCGTGCGAGGTCACCGTGTCCAGCACCAGCGGCCGCGGGGGGTACCCGAGCGCGACTACGGTGAGGTCGCCGAAATCGTAGGGGAGCCACAGGCTTTTGGGGGCCTGGGTGAGCAACAGCAGGCCACGCACCCCGCGTTCACGTGCGTGGTCGAGCGCCGCGCCCGCCGCTGCCGGAGGGGGTAGCTCGAAGACGTGCAGGAAGTGCCCGCAGCTGCGCGCCGCCGTCTCGGCGCCCTCGTGCAGCAGCTTGATGAGCCGGGTGGCGCGTCCCATACCGCCTGGGATGACCGCCAGGCCGAGCGGACGCCGCTTGAGGCGCCGGGTGTCGTCATCGCGCAGACTGACCAACGCCGACAGGGTCGGGTCGCGTTCGTAGCCCATGCGCTGCGCGAGTTCACGGATGCGTGCGCGGGTGGCGGCAGCGATGCGGCGGTCGTCGCGCAGCGCCAACGACACGGTCGTCGCCGAGACGCCGGCGGCTTCAGCGATCGCCCGCATGGTCACCCGTGATGGCACGATACGCGCCCTCCCCGTCGTCAATGATGACCGATCCCGGGCCGGACAAAGCGACTTCCGCACCAGACCGCAGGGAGCAGGTATGACGCCTTCTTCAAAGGGGGCGCTGCCCCCTCGCGCCTTCGGCGCATACCCCCACGGCCTCGGTCGGGTTTCGCGGCCTCCGGCCGCGTTTTCTGCGGGCCTGCGGCCCATTTTCGCAGAAAACCACCCCTCGGTCGGCCGGTCGCCCAGCCAAGCCTGGCTGGG
>JBEPXK010000301.1:0-5305 GCA_041641915.1 Planctomycetota bacterium | reverse complement strand
TGGTCGCTGGTCGCTGGTCGCTACTCGCTACTCGCTACTCGCTACTCGCTACTCGCTACTCGCTGGTCGCTGGTCGCTGGTCGCTCCAAGAGACCCGGTTTCCTGTCCGCTGCCCGGAGCCAGCCCGGGGCGGATTGGGCCGAACATACCGCGGCGCTTGCCCGGCAGGGCCCGGCTGCAGGCTGACACCCGCGAACGGGAACGACGGCGCGCTGCCTTCGCCCCGTTCGCGGGAGGCCACCGCCATGCGCTGCACCGTCGTATTCCTGCTCCTGCTCACATGTCCGCTCGCTTTGTGGGGGGCGGCGGACAACCGCGCCGACGGCTGGATCGACCGCGCGACGGCGTTGGCAGACGCCGTCGCGGCCACCGCGACGGTCTTCCCCGACGCCGACACCGTGGTCGTGGCGCGCAGCGTGCACGTCGCCTACGCCGCAGACGGGACCTACGTCCAGTGGCACGAAGAATACCGCAAGATCCTGACCGAGCGTGGGCGGCGCGCCAACCGCACCCTTTCGAGCCATTTCACCATTCCCTACCAGCAGCCCGAGGACTGCACCGTTCCGTTGCTCGAGGTGATCGCCGCCGACGGCAGCACCCGCACGATCGACGTCGCCGCGCAGCAGAAGGTGATGACCGATCCGAGTTCGATGGGGTCGAACATCTACAACCCCAACCGCAAGATCCGCCGCATCAACGTGCCCGGCCTCGGCGTCGGCGACACCCTGCATATGGTATTTTTCGACCGCATCGTCAAACCGCGGATGGTGGACACCTTCGGCGATTTCGTCACCTTCGAGGGCACCGCGCCGATCGTGCGCGCGGACTACACCGTCCTCGCCCCGACCAAGCGCCCGCTGAGCGCGATCGCGCTCAAGGACCCGGTCGCCGACACCGTCAGCTACGAACGCGCACAGACGGACACCGGTATCCGCCACCGCTGGAGCGCGCGCGACGTGCCGCGGATGTTCCCCGAACCGAACATGCCGCCGACCCACACGGTGGTCCAACGCCTGCTGGTGAGCACCGCCCCGGACTGGGAGACGGTCTCGCGCTGGTACTGGGATCTCTCCGCGCCCCACCTCGAACCCTCGCCGGCGATGGAAACCACGGTGGCCGACCTGATCGCGGGGCTGAGCGACCGGCGCGCGCGCATCGAAGCGATCTTCCGTTACGTCAGCGAAAAAATACGCTACATGGGCATCACCGTCGAAGCGACCGCGCCGGGCTACGAACCGCACGACGTCGCCGACACCTTCGCGCAGCAACACGGCGTGTGCCGCGACAAAGCCGCGCTGCTGGTCGCAATGCTGCGTCTCGCCGGCTATGAGGCCTTCCCCACGCTGATCCACACCGGCACCAAGAAGGACCCGGAGGTCCCGCAGCCCTTCTTCAACCACGCGATCACCGCGGTGCGCCAGGACGACGGCAGCTATCTGCTGATGGACCCGACCGACGAGACGACCAAGGAGTTGTTGCCGGCCTACCTCAACGACAAGAGCTACCTCGTCGCCACTCCCGAGGGCACCGGCCTGCGGACCTCGCCGATCGTGCCGGCGACGGAGAACCTGCTGCATATCGACACCAGCGCGCGGATCACCGCCGCCGGCGCGCTCGAAGCCACCTGCGACCTGCGTTTCGCCGGGATCAACGACAACGCCTACCGCGGCTATTTCGCCCGCATCCGCCCGGAGGAACGCCGGCGCTACTTCGCCGGGCTGGTCAAGGCCCTCGCCGCCGGGGCCGAGATGACCGACTACCGCATCGAACCAGCGGACATGACCGACCGCGATACCCCCCTGCGCGTGCGGCTGCGCTTCACCGCGCCGGATGTCGCCGTCGCCGGCGAGGACCTCGCCCTCCTGCCGCTGCCGCTGATCGGATCGCGCGCGGGCATGGTCAATTTCATCATCGGCCGCACCGGCCTCGAGCGCCGCGACTATCCCTTCGAGACCGGCATCGCCTGCGGCGTGCACGAACGTCTCGAACTGAGCGTCGATCCCGCCCTGGGCACGATCATCGCCCCGCCGCGTTTCAGCCCGGCCGAAGCCGAGGGCATCGCCTGGCGGCTCACGGCCAGCGGGGCTGACAATCAGGTGGTGGTCAGCGGCGGGTTGCGCCTGAAGGCGGTCGCATTCGACCCCGCTGCCTACCGCGCGCTCAAGCAGGTGCTCGCCCAGGTCGAGCGCGACCTGCGCCGCCGTATCCTGTTGCGTCCGGCGGAGACGCCGGATGCGGACGCCACCCCGGCCGACGACATCACCGTCACCCGTCACGAGACCCTGGTCGAGGTCCACGACGCCCACTCCTGGAGCGAGACGGTGCGCGTCGAACAACAGGTCCACACCTACGCCGGCAAGAAGCGCGCCGGTGAGATCAAGCTCAGCGCCAACAGCGGCTGGGAGAGCGTGGAGTTGCTGCAGGCCGAAGTCGTCACCGCCGACGGCAGCGTCCACACGGTCAGCGACGACGAGATCAACGTGATGGACGCCGGCTGGGTCGGCACCGCGCGGCGCTATCCACCGACGCGGACCACGGTCATCAGCCTGCCGGCGGTCGACGTCGGCTGCACCATCCGCTATGCCTATCGCCGCGACAAGCGCCAGCGTCCCTGCCTCAGCGGGCGTATCGTCTTCGCCGGCCGCGACCCGATCGGACAACGATTGGTCGAGCTGCGTCTACCGCAAGAGATCGCCGCGCGTCTGCGCCACACCACCCTCGGCGGTACGCTCGCCCACAGCCGCGACCGCGACGGCGCGACCGTGATCCACCGCTGGCAGGCCACGGACCTGGCCCGCATCCCCGATCGCGCCGGCCTGCCGCCGCGCTGGGCCTTCGTGCCCACCTTGTTCCTGAGCACCGGCGACTGGGAGGAATACGCTGCGGCCCTGCGTAGCCGCCTGCGCACCGCGGCCGCGGTCGACGCGTCCGTGGAGCAGCTGGTCACCGGACTCATCGCGCAAACCGACGCGCCGCGCGCGAAGATCCGCGCCATCCGCGATCACGTCGCGCGGCAGATCCGCGGCGCCGGTCCGGGGCTCGGCGGCCTGCCGCCGAGCGCGATCAGCCCAGCGGCCACCACCCTCGCCGATGGCTACGGCAACACCGCCGACCGCGCGGTTCTGCTCCACGCCATGCTCAGCGCCGCCGGTTTCACCCCGCACTTCGTGCTCGCGGGCTTCGCCACCGATCACCCGCACCTGCGCGCGCCGCTGCTACGTTTCCCCGGCCAGTTGTTCGGCAGCGTGCTCGTCGCGGTCCGTCCAGACGATGCCGCCGAGCGCATCTACCTCAACGACACCGACCAGTACCAGGCCCTGGGCGCCACCGCCCACGAGGGCGAACCCGCGCTCGAACTCGCGGTCGGCATGCCCCGTCCTCAGCTCTGCCCGGCGCAGACGCGTACCGAATCGCATTACGCCATCGACCTGCACGCCAACGGCGATGCGCGCATCGAGCACACCCGGTTGTCCTTCGGCAACCGCTTCGGCGCACGCAGGCGCTACTACGACGAGCTGAGTCCCGAGGAGCGTCGCCGGGCGCATCTCGAGATGGCCGGGGCGATCGCCCGCGGCGCCACCACCATCGGCCCGCTCACGATCGAAACGACGCAACCACCGGCGCGCGAGCACTTCGCGGTGCGCGTCGACGGCTTCGCGGTCGTCGACGGCGACCACCTCTACTGCACCCTGCCGGCCTCGCTCGGTGCCACCCTACAGCTGCGCGCCGAGACGCGCGACGTGCCTTATTACACCGCGGGCGGCAACCCGTTGCTCCAACGCGTGGTTCTGCGCCTGCCGGCGGGCTACGCGCCGGTATTGCTCCCGCGCGAGATCGACGGCGCCGACCCGCTCGACGGCACGCTGGCGATCACCAGCGCCTACGACGGCGAGCAGCTGACCGTCACCTGGCGCCGTGCTCTCGAGCCCTCGCTGGTTCCGGCTGCGCGCTACGACGACCTGCAAGAACTGCAACGCCGCCTGCGCCACCCCGACACCCACACGGTCGTCCTCCGCCGCACCCAACCGGATGCAGGCGAAAGCGATAGCCCAAACAACGACGACAGCGACAACACCCCCCGATAGTCCGCCGCGTCCGCAGCAGTGGACTTCCCCCCGCCCCGCCCATCATGGCCCGTCATGCTGCGCATCGCCGGGCTGCACAAGGCCTTCTACGACCCCGGCCGGGGTCCGACCCGCGCCGTGGACGGCATCGACCTCGCCGCCGACGGGGGGGTGGTGGCGTTGGTCGGGGCCAATGGCGCCGGCAAGACCACGCTGCTGCGGCTGATCGCAACCCTGCTGCGGCCCGACGCCGGCAGCGTCGCCGTCGCTGGCCACGACGCGCTCACCGACCCGCGCGCGGTGCGACGCCACATCGGGCTGCTGACCACCGCGACCCGGCTCTACCCGCGCCTGAGCGCGCGCGAGGTCCTGGCCTATGCCGGTGGTTTCTACGGTTTGCGCGGCGACCGGCTCGCGGCCGCGATCGACCGCATGCGCGTGCGCTTCGCGCTCGATGACTTCCTCGACCAGCGTTGCGACGGACTGTCCACCGGGCAGGCGCAGCGGGTGAACATCGCCCGGACCATGCTGGCCGATCCGCCGCTGCTGATCCTCGACGAACCGACCACCGGGCTGGATATCGCCGCCGCGCGCCAGATGGTCGAAGCGATCCGCGCCGTGCGCAGTCCCGACCGCCTGGTGCTCTTCGCCACCCACATCATGACCGAGGTCGACGCCCTCGCCGACCGGCTGCTGATCATGGACCGCGGGCGTCTGGTCTACGACGACGCCCCCGGCGCGCTCGGCACCGGCGCTGAGTTGGTGCGCGCGGTCTTCGCGTACATCAGCACCGCCACCCCGCAGCAACCGGCCGCGCCGCGGCACCAGCCGTCTGACGCGGAAACGCCGCGATGAACGCGCGCGAGGTCTGGCACGTCTTCGCCAAGGATGGACGCGAACTGTTGCGCGACCGCCGCACCCTGTTCATCAACATCGTTTTGCCGGTGCTGCTCTACCCCGTACTCGCGCTGGTCTTCATCCAGGTCAGCCAGCTCGCTCGCCCCGGCGTCGACGACCTCCCGCGCGTCGCGCTCCACGGGGATCGTGCCGCCACCGCCGCGATCGCCGACCTGCTGCCACTCGAGCGCCCCGCTGACGCCCCGCCCGCAGACCAGCCCGCACCGCCAGAGGGAGCCGCGTCCGAAGACGTCAGCGCGCCAGCGGCCGCTGCCGCGAGCGCGACGGGCGACAACGTAACCGCCGCCGACGCGAGCGCGACGGACCCGGCCCCCGCCGGCGCC
>JBEPXK010000300.1:0-5322 GCA_041641915.1 Planctomycetota bacterium | reverse complement strand
CCACCCACACCTTTGCCAGCGCCGACTGGGAACCGGGCGATGCCGTCATGATCGACGTCAGGGCCGTCGACGACGACGTGGCCGAGGGGGACCACCCGACGCATATCGTCCACGCGATCAGCGCTGCCGGCGAGGACTACCGCACGCTCGCGCCGGTCACGCGGGTGATCACGCTCGCGGACGACGATACGCCGGGGCTGGTCATCAGGCCCTTCCCGGATGCAGCCGGCCTCCAGGTGGCCGAAGACGGTTCGCGCGCCGGCGGCTATGCCGTGCGCCTGGCGAGCCAACCGACGACCAACGTGACCGTGGCCGTGTCCACACCGGACGGCGACGAGATCGCCCTCGGCAGTTCGCTGTTGCAGTTTGATCCGCTGACCTGGTCGGACGAGCGGATGGTGCCGGTCACCGGGGTCGACGATCCGGTGGACGACGACGATGCCGACGCGCAGGTCGATTTCAGCATCTACAGTGGCGATAGCGGCTACAACGGTCTGAGCGCGAGTGTGTCCTGCATCACTATCGACGACGATAGCGCCGGGATCGCCTTCGCCGCCCCCGATGGCCTGGAGGTCGCGGAGAACGGTGCCACGGCGACGTTGACCGTCAGCCTGACCAGCCGGCCGCAACAACCGGTGAGCCTGCGCTTGGTGAGCTCGGTGCCGGACGAGGCCGTTCCCGAGGTCAGCGAGCTGTTCTTCGACGCGGGCAACTGGAACCGGGTCCAGACGGTGCGGATCCTGCCGCGCGACGACGACATCGACGACGGCGCGGTGCCCTTCGCGATCGCGATCGACCAGATCACCAGCGACGACGCCGACTACGCCGCCCTGGGTACCGCGCTCGCCGACGGCAGCGTCAGTTACAGCGTCGCCGGTGAGAACGCCGACGATGACGGTGCCGGGGTGATCCTCTCGCACAGCGCCTTCGCCCTGGTCGAGGGCGGCGCCGCGGAGCAGCTCAGCGTGCGGCTGGCCTCGCGGCCGACCGGCATCGTGGAATTGCTGTTCACCGGCCTGGATGCGACCGAGGTGGCGGTCGATCCGGCGCGGCTGCGTTTCGGCCCCGACGACTGGGACCAGGAGCAGCCGGTCGCGGTCGCGCCGGTCGACGACGACCGCGTCGACGGCGATCAGGCGACGACCCTCAACGTGAGCATCGATGCCGGCACCAGCGTCGATGCGACCTATATCGCGCTCAACGACGCCGGCGTGTATCGCGGCATCCCGACGGTGGTCCACGACGACGATCGCGCGGGCGTGGTGCTCACACCCGCGGGCAGCCACGTCAACGAGAGCGGTACCGCGATCGACATCGGGGTCGTGCTCACCAGCCGGCCAGCCGACCCGGTCACCCTCACTGTGACCGGACTGCCCGGCGACGAGGCGGTGGCCAGCGCGACGGAGCTGGCGTTCCCCGTTGAGAGCTGGAACGAGGTCCAGACCCTGACCGTCACCGGCGTCGACGATGCCGACATCGACGGTACCCAGAGCTACGAGCTGCGCCTGGAGCCGTCCTCGGCCGACGCCGACTACGCCGACCTCCCGGCGCCGGCGCTCGCCCTGCACACCGATGACAACGACGCGCCGGGGGTGACCATCGCCCAGAGCGATGGACAGACCGTGGTCGATGAGCACGGTGGCGAGGACAGCTACAGCATCGTCCTGCACGCGCGCCCGGAATCGGACGTGACCATCACCGCAACGCCGGATACGCAGGTGCTGCTCGCCGGAGCGGCCGATCCGGTCGCGTTGGTGTTCACACCGGCGGACTGGGACGTGCCGCAGAGCGTGACGGTCAGCGCCGTGGCCGACGCGAGCGACGAAACCACGGAGCACCCGGCCAACATCACCCATGCGATCGACGGCCCGCCGGGCTACGCCGCGCTGAGCGTGCCGGCGGTGGCGGTCACGGTGATCGATGACGACCCGCCAGCGATCACCGGTTCGCTGGCCGCGACCTGCGGTCGCTCCGGGGCGATCGTTCTCGCCCCGGAGCTGCTCGGCGCGAGCGACGACCACGCGCAGCTCGGCGATCTGCGTTTCGAGTTGCAGCTGGCCCCCGGACAGGGCGAGCTGCGGGTGGATGGCATGGCCCTGGTGGCCGGCGAGCGCTTCGCGCTCCAGGCGGTGCACGACGGTGCGGTGGTCTACGCCCACAGCGGCGGATCGACGACCACGGACGGCTTCGCCATCGCCGCGATCGACGATCGCGAGCAGGTGAGCGCCGGCGGCGTGTTCACCATCACCGTCAGCGGTTTCGTGGCCCCGACGATCGAGAGCCTCAGCGGCGGTGGGACCTTCACCGAGGGGGACGCGCCGATGGCGCTGGTGACCTCGCTGCAGATCACCGACACCGACAGCACGCACTTCAGCAATGGCTCGCTGCGCGTATCGCTCGGCGCGGATGTGCGCGCGGAGGAGATCCTCGCCGTGCGTCATGGCGGGGACGCGCCGGGCCAGATCGGGGTCAGCGGCAGCGAGATCCGCTACGGCGGCACCGTCATCGGCAGCGCCAACGGCGGCGTCGGCGCCGATCTGGTCATCGGGCTGACCGGCGGCGCGGCCTGCGATGCGGCCGCGGTACAGGAATTGATCAAGAGCATCACCTACTGCGATACCGGCGACGATCCGGGGGCAAACCCGCGGTCGGTCAGCTTCACACTGACCGACGACACCGGCACGCAGAGCCAGCCGGTTGCGCTCGCGGTGGCGGTGGTCGGCGTCAACGATCCGCCGATACTCACCGTTCCGGCCCTGGTGGTCACGCCGGCCGGTGCCGCGACCCTGGTGCCGGTGAGCGTGCGCGACCCCGACGACGAGAGCCTCACCCCGTCGCTGAGCGCGGCGCCCGGCAAGGGGGTGGTCCTCGGCATGCCGGACGCCATCGCCAGCACCGCCACCCTCGCGCTGACCTACCGTCCCGCCGACGCTCAGTCGGGGGCCGACAGCTTCAGCCTGCGCGTGGTCGACGCCGCTGGTGCTGCCACCGAGGTCGAGGTGCCGGTGGCGATCGTTTCCTCGGGCGCGCCGCGGCCGTGGGTGGTCAGCAACCCGCCGCTGTTCATCGCCGCCGGCGGTCTGCTGAGCTATCCGCTCGCACTCGACACCAGCGCACTGGCAGAGGAACCGGCGATGAGCTGGAGCGTCCGTGGCACGCTGCCGCAGGGGGTGACGGCGGTATTCAACAACTCCGGTCTGCGCGAGCCGACTCTGACGCTCACCGTGGAGGAGACGGTCACCGCCGGTTTCCTCCGCTTCGACCTCGTCGGGGTCGATACGGCGAATCGGACGGCGACGGTGCAACCGATCCTGCTGGTCGTCCAGACCGGCACGGGAGGAGCAGGATGAACCTACCTACCATACGGGGCTGGGCCGCGGTCTGCCTGGTCGCGGCCCTGACAGTCGGATGCGCGGGCGGCGACCAGGAGGGCGAGTCCTTGCAGGAGGCGGTGGGGGCGGTCACCGCCGGCTATCAGGTCCTGGACCTGGAGAGCGGGGCGATCCAGGCGCGCGACAGCATCCCCGAGCTGCAGAGCGATCCGCAGTACCGCAGCAGCAAGATGGTGTTCCGCCGCATCGCGGACGCGGGCGGATCGCAGCGCGTCTACATCGGCGTGTTCGAGGTCACCCAGGCGCAATGGCAGCTGCTCGCCCAGACCGCGCCCTGGCAGGATGTGCCGAGCTCGGCGATGCTCGGCGGCGAGGCTGCCGTGGCCCCGGACCGGCCCGCCTGCAACCTCTCCTACCAGTCGGTCACCGGCGCGCTCGCCGGTTTCGTGGCCCGTCATGGCGTGGCGCTGCGTCTGCCCAGCGATGACGAATGGACCACCGCCTGTGCGGCCGCCGAGGGTCCGTACCCCTGGGGCTCGGCCACCGGCGAGGCCGCAGTGGCCAAGCATGCGGTGACCTGGGAGACGAGCGCTGGCCGCGGCGGCGCCCGGCGTGTCGGTACGCGCGCCGCCAATCGCCATGACCTCCACGACATGGCCGGTAACGTCTGGGAGTTCACCGCGGCGGGGGTGCTGCGCGGCGGCTCGTGGGTCAACGACCTGCCGCAGGCGCGGGTCGCCAATCGGCTCGAACTGCCGCCCGATCGGTCCTACCCGGCGGCCGGCGTGCGTCTGGTGTTGCGGCCATGAGGCGCGGCCGGCGCTATCTGATGCTTCTGCTGGTGTTCGGTCTTCTCGGCGCGCGGTCGCGCGTTGTCGCGGCGGAACTGGTGATGCGTGACCTCAGCCTCAACCTGCAGTACCTGGTCGAGAGCTACGAATTCAGTATCGACGATGGCGAGAGCGAGCGCAGCGGATCCGACGCCTTCGACGGTGGTTTCGCCGTCTGCCTCTCCGGGCGCTACAGCCTGCCGCGAGCGGGTCGGGCCCACGGCTGGATCGTTGGTGGTGACATCGGCTACGCCTCGCGCAGCGGCGATGATCTCGAGCTCGAGACCTACGGGCTGACCGCGGTCGGCGGCTATGCCTACGCGCTGTCGGACCGTTGGCACACGGCGGTCGAACTGTCGCTCGGCTGGGGGCTCGGCGAGCTCACCGTCGACGGCGGCGGTCTGTTCGCCGATGCCAGCGGCGACGGCGATTGGTTCGGTTACGGCATCGACGGGGTGGTCGGGTACGCGCTGAGCGATCACTGGCTGGTCGATCTGCGCGCCGGCTACGGCGGGCGCCAGGGAACCTATGGGATGGACGGCTTCGACACCGAGTTCGACACCGCGGGGGTGCGTGCGGCGCTGGGGATCACCTGGCGGCTGTCGCTGACCCCGCGCTCGCTGGAGTAGACATGGACAGCGACGATCGCGATCCCGCGCAGCCGCGCGACGAGGCGGAGACGGTGGCCTGGGACCAGGCCGGCGCCGGCCCCACACCGGTGCCGGGCGCCGGTGACGCCGAGCCGGAGGCGACGGCGGCCGGGGACGGTGACGCCGCGCCGCCTGAGGACGTCGCAGGCTCCACGCAGAACGGTGATGCGGATGCGACGGCGGCCTGGGACGGTGACGGCCCGCCGCCGGCGAGCGATGCGGCCCCGGACGACGGCACAGCGGCGACGGTGCCTTGGCAGCAGGCCGAACCGCCGCCGGTCGCGGCGGAGGCGACGGTGGCGGTCGATGCGGCCGCGTGGGGCGCGGGCGATCCCGCGCACACCGGCACCCTCGCCGGCCAGACACTCAGCGATGGCGACGGCCTGCCCGGTGCGGTGAGCCGCGCCGATGAGCCGACGCGTGTCGCGAACGGCGCCGACATCGCCACGGCGCCGACGGTGATCGCCGGTGGCGGGAACGACGAAGCCAAGCCGCGGACGAGCACCGGCT
>JBEPXK010000299.1:0-5325 GCA_041641915.1 Planctomycetota bacterium | reverse complement strand
GGGAGGCGCAGGCCGATATCGACAGCCTGGGGCGACTCCATGGCTACAGCCCGCCGCAGACCATCATCCGCAGCGGCTGGGCCGACGCGCTGTATTCGGTCGACGTCACCGCGACCCAATTCGCTGCAGCCAAGGCGCGACATTGGATCCGCGGCTCAGAGGCGAAAAAACGTGCATGGATCAACAACGAGGCAGCAGAGCCGAAGATCCCGGTCGTCACGACGGTATCAACGACCGACATCCAAGCCCGCACCGCAGGCAATTACCGCAAGGGCAACTGCCCCGTCCGCTGCGACCTCTGCGTTTTGGTCGCTGACCAGCAGGGCAACACCTACGAGACGACCTGGTTTCCTTGGGTCCGCGTCCACGTCTTGCGCGGCGGCGAAAGCTACCGTGTGGACATGGGCAAAACTACCACCGGGCCCAGCGGCTGGGCCGAACTCGAGGCCCTGGCCGACACGCTGGCCCCCAATGGCGACGAGCAGCGCGTGCCCGACGTGGTGGTGGTCGACAGCGCGAACGGCAATATGCGCCAGACGCTCTACGACTGGGCCGACCTCGAGCCATCGCGCCGCCTGCTCATCCGCGGGGATCCGTACCTGCGGCCCGACGAAAAATGGTCGGAGGTCACGGGCAAAACTACTGGCAAACGCAAGACGAGCCGCCCGGCGCTGGTGCGCGAGTGGCGCTTTCATCCACACATGTGGCGCACCCGCGCTTTCGATAGATTCTCACGCAAGCGCTGGGAGCCGGACTGGCACATGCCGATCGACGCGCCGCAGTGGTACGTCCGCTCGCTGACATCGATGTACGCCGACACGGTCAACCGCCGTACGCGCGACGGCTGGGACCAAGTGATCGTCTGGAAGCCGCGAGAGACCCCGCAGCCAGAGGGTGACCCGATCCCCCGCAAGGACACCCACTGGTTTGCTTGCGAGGCGATGGCGGCGGCAATTATCGACATCCTCGGCTACGACGCCGCGCCGCTGCCAGATACCACCCCCGACGGGCATCGGCCGAGCGAGATCGAGCACGACGAGGTGGCCGACCTGATCGACGACTTCAGCGCCGACGAGAGCTGGGCCAGCTGGTAATGGGCTGGGAGGACGACGTAGACCTCGATGACCTGTTCGCCGACGACGATCCGCCGGCGCATGACCTGGACATCGACCTCGCCGAGCTGCGCGCCGCGCCGATGGCAGCGCCAGCGCTGGCAGACGTGATCGCCTGTCGCGCCTGTGGCTGCCAGGACCTCCGCTTGCGATCGACCGAGCCGGAAACGGGGCGCACCCAGTTCGCCTGCCGGAGCTGCGCTAAGATTACTACACTGTGCCTACCCCACGGATACCGACAGGTGTACGTGCGTATACCGCCGCCGCGCTAGGGACAGGCGAAGTTTCCGGACCTTTCGCCCATCTTGTGCGTAGATTCCACCCACGACAGGGCCCGCCGCCGTCCACAATGGACGACATGGCGCTCAGCGTAGATACTATCGACCAGGCGATCGAGGCGATCGCCACCGGCGCGCAAAGCTACCGTCTGCCCGACGGCACGGAGGTCACGCGCGCCAACCTCGATTCGCTGCGCAAGCTACGGCGCGAGGTCGAGGCGCGCGACGACCAGGCCGTCCACTACCACGCCACCGAGGTCGAGCTGTGACGGTCGTCGTCCACGGCGCCGAGCGCGGCGGGTCGCTGGCCTCGATGGCTGACGACTGGGCCGATCCGCGCGACGCCTTTTCGCGCGAGGGCGGCATCGTTGGCGCGCGCCACGAGGACCTGGCGCGCAACCACCCGGTCGCGGCGGCGATGATCGACTCGATCATCGAGCCCGTAATCGGGCCCGATGGCCTCGAGTTTTACAGTAATTTCCAGCTCGACCCATCCTCGCCGGTCACTGACGACCGCGACCTCGAGGTGCAGGACCAGATCAACACATGGGTTGCCGAGGCCACCGCCGGCATGCGCTACGACGCCGCCGGCATGCGCACCTTCCGCGACCTCAACGCCGACGTGCTGTGGTGCTCGCTGCTGGCAGGGACCGGCATCGCGACCAGATCGTGGAAGCCCCAGCGCGGCGGCGATCCACTCACCGGCTACGCCGCGCGCGTGATCCACCCGCGCCGCATCAGCAATCCCGATCACCGCCCGGACCACGATCGGCTGGTGCATGGTTTTTCGCTCGACGACAGCGGCGACCCGGTCGCCATGCACATCAAGACCCACCGCGGCGCCCTGAGCGCACGCGGTGACCGGTGGGCGACCTGGCCGCTCTACGGTCGCGACGGCCTGCGCAACGTACTACTCGAGACCCACGGCCACCACCCCGAGCAGATCATGGGCTTCGGGGTGCTTACGCCTGTGATCGAGTTGCTCAAGAGTTTTACGGGGACGATCAAGGCCTACGTTGTTGGCAAGCAGATCCAAGCGAGCTTCCCGATCATCATCCAATCGAGCGACCCGAAGGTGCTTGAGGCGGCAAAAAAACTGGGGTGCTATCTGGGACCCGAAAACGCCAACAAGGTTCGGATCCGGCCGAATCGGGTGCTCATCACTCCGGCAAACTGCGAGCACATTTTCAAAGATTTGAAGTTTTCCGGCAGCGATATGAAGGAATTCGCCGATGGGATCATTGCCCAGGCATGCGCCGCGATTGGCGCAGCGCCCGACCTGGTGATGAAGCGCTTGCCGCGGTCGAGCCTGTCGAGCGCCCGCGCTGCGGTCGCCGATCACTGGCGGATGGTGCTCTGCACCCGTGCCCGCCACTGCGACTACATCCTGCATCCGATCATTGAATGGATCATCGCCGAGGGCCGCATCCGCGGCGCCATCGACGTGCCCGAAGAAGTGCCGCTCCGTCGCCTCGTCGCTGGTAGTTTTGAGGGCTTGGCGATGCCGGAGCCAGACCCGGCGAAGGCCGTGGACACCGTCGCCGCCCTCATCCACGACGTCGGCGCGAGCCAGAGCACCGGGTTCCGCCGCCTCGGCCTCAATTACCGCAAGCAAGTACTACAGCGATCCGCCGACAACCGGTGGGCCGACGGCGTCGAGGGTGCGCGCATGCCAGCCGTGCGACAGACCCAGGGCGCCGGCAGCGTGGCCGACGGAGATCCAGACGACGCAGAGCGCGAGGCCCAGACCGATGCCGCATAGCCTGATCGAGTACTACCTGGCCCACCCCTGGCACCTGCACGGTGGCACGATGCTGGCGCTCGACCACATGCTCGCCGCCCACGTCGAGCGACGCGACGTGGACGCCGGCGAGCTGCGGGAGATCCTCGGCCAGGACTTCGCCGGCCGCGAGCTCGGCCGCGCGCAGGACGCCGACGCCCTGAACGACCACCTGCTGCCCTCCGGTATCGCGGTGGTCAGCGTCCGCGGCGTGCTCGCGCGCCATGCCGACCAAGTCAACGGGCTGTGCATGCCGCGCGGCCGCAGCTACGAGACCATCGGCTCGCAGCTGCTCGCAGCGCGAGACGCCGGCGCCCGCGCCGCAGTGTTGCGCATCGAGAGCCCCGGCGGCATCGCGATCGGCGCCCAGGAGTGCGCCGAGGTCATCGCTTCCGTGCGCGCCGACGGCCTGCCGGTCTACGCCTACGTGGATGGCTACGCCTACTCAGCCGGCTACTATCTCGCCGCAGCGTGCGACGAGATCGTGCTCAGCTCGCGCGCCGCCTCGACCGGATCGATCGGCACTGTCATGGCCCTGTGGGACCGCAGCGAGGCAGCCACCCGCGCCGGCATGCGCCGCGTGGTCCTCCGCAGCGGCCCGCGCAAGGCGCTGGGGCAGGACGGCGAGCAGATCGACGAGGAGGTGATCGCCGACCTGCAGGAGCGTATCGATAGTTTCTTCAGCCACTTCCGCGGTCATGTTCTCGCCGGCCGCAATCTGACCCCCGAGCAGCTCGACCCCGTTGCCGACGGCCGCGTACTCGACGCCGAGCCGGCGATCGCCGCCGGCCTTGCCGACGCTGTCGCCAGCTGGCAAGCATTTATCACCACCATCGCCCAAAACTACGGAGATATCACGATGTCCCTCTTCCGCAAGACCCCGCCCGCCGAGGGCCAGACCCCGCCCGCCGAGGGCCAGACCCCGCCCGCCGAGAGCCAGACCCCGCCCGCCGAGGGCCAGACCCCGACCGTCGCCGCCATCACCGCGCCCGAGGCGATCGCGCTGTCGCAGCAGTACCCCGGCGCCGCCGCGACCATCGCGCAGCTCGCCACCGAGGGCCAGAGCCAGGCGACGATCGAACTCGCCGCCGCCAAGGCCGCGCTCGATGCCGAGCGCAAGGAGCATGCGACCACGCGCGAGCAGCTGGCGACCGCCAGCGCCAAGCAGACCGCGGCGAAACAGCAGCTCGAGCAGGCGCTCAAGCTGGGCCCCCAGAACATGGGCACCGAGACCGGCGACGCCGGCGGCGACTTCACGCAGGGCGGCGGAACGCCGGCGGCGAGCGCCGGCGAAGCCGAGCTGAAGGAATTCTTCGCCAACACCCCCGCGGCGCAGGAGCAGTACGCCATCGGCGGCGCCGATGCGTTCGTCGCCAACTGCGCCGCGGGTGCCGACTCGCCGGCGAATTACGCCTGACCCGGCGACCATCCCGCAGCAGCCCAGGCCGCATGGTGCGCGCCTGGGCCGCAGCAGTAAAACACACACGCACAACTACTCACATCAGGAGTAAATTCCATGACGCTCACCGCAAACAAGCCCATCGCATGCACCGGCGGCGACCCCTCGGCCCGTCTGCCGCTGGCTGCCAGTGTGATCGCCTTCGTCGGCTCGATCCTGGTGGAGGAGTCCGACGGCTACGTCAACCGGCTGTCCACCAGCAACGCCGGCGCGCCGTTCGCCGGCATCTCAATCGAGCAGGTCGAGGCCGGCCAGCACCCCGTCAGCGGCGCCGCCGATGGTGACCTGCGGGCGCAGGCGCAGGTCGGTATTTTCGTGGCGCGGCTGCCCATCACTGGCGTGGCGCGCGATGATGTCTTCCACCGCCGCCACGTCTTCGCCACCGACGAGCAGACCTTCAGCGTGTCCGACACCTCGGGCACGCTGATCGGCCGCATCATCGGGCTCGAGTCCTCGGGCGTGGCGCTGGTCCTCTGCGCAACTGCTGGCCACGAGGGCGCCCTGCTCGATCACGGCGCGATCGCTGGCGTGCGCACCCTCGCCGCGACCGGCGACGAGGCACTGACGACCGCCGACCTCGGCAAGCTGATCTTGGTGCCCAACACCGGCGCCAAGACGCTGACCCTGCCGCTGGCGGCGGACGCCGCCGGCCGCGGTCTGACGGTAAAAAAGACCGCTGCCGCGGCCGAAGCCGTT
>JBEPXK010000298.1:0-5331 GCA_041641915.1 Planctomycetota bacterium | reverse complement strand
GAGCCCGGCATCCTCGCCTTCCGCGAGTTCATCAGCACCGACCGCGGTCCGGCCCTGACCTTCGACTTCGTCGAGCACGCCACCCGCCTCGACCATTGGCTGGCCCAGCAGGAGCAGGGCCTCGACCCGCTCACCGCCTACGAGCTCCTCGGCAAGCTGGCCCATGCCGTCAAGCACGCCCACAGCCACCACCTCGTGCACCGCGCCCTGTCGCCCGAGTCGGTCCTCTGCCTCCTCGACCCGGGCAACGAGAGCGCCATCCCCGAAATCGCCCTCATCAACTGGCAGACCGCCCTGGTCCAGCAGGGCACCCTGCACACCTCGGGTACCATCCACCTGGAAGACCTGCTCGACAGTCGCGCCGCCGTCTACTGCGCTCCCGAAGCCCTACGTGACCCCGACAAGGCCGACGACCGCGCCGACATCTTCTCGCTCGGCTGCATCGCCTGGCGGCTCTTCACCGGCAAGGCGCCGGCGGCGAACCAGCTCGAACTCAACCGCATTCTACAAGACCAGGGCGGGCTGCAGCTCGCGGCCGCTCAAGATGGCGTGCCGCCCGAGCTCGATTACCTGATCGAAGCAGCGACCCAGGCCAGCGTCAACGGCCGCATCCACATCGACGACTTCCTGTGCGAACTCGAAGGCGACGAACACCGTGGCGGCGTACTCAAGGCCCTGGTCATCGACACGCCCGAAGACCTCGCCGCCGACCCCACCCAGGCCCACAAGGGCGAGAAGCTCCAGGACGATCGCACCGGCGCCTTCTACACCATCGAAGCCAAGGTCGGCACCGGCGCCTCGGCCGTCGCCTACCGGGTCACCACCCACGGCGGCGATACCCGCGTGCTCAAGGTCGCCCGCAGCGGCGAGCATGGCGCCATCCTGAAGGCCGAATACGAGACCCTCACCGGCCTGCGCGATGCCCGCATCGTCCAGGTGCATGAGCTGCTCCAGGTCCAAGGCCACACCGCCATCCTCATGCAGGACGCCGGCGAGAGCCTTGCCGCCCGCCTGCGCAGCGACGGCCGCCTCCACTACGACATGCTCCAGCGTCTGGGCAGCGACCTCCTCCACGCCGTCGACTTCCTCGAACGCGAAGGCGTCTACCACCGCGACCTCAAGCCCGACAACATGGGCATCAGCACGACACGTGGCGACCGGAAGAAGGTCCTGGTCCTCTTCGATTTCAGCCTCAGCACCACGCCGGTCAGCAAGATCACCGTCGGCACGCGGCAGTACCTGGATCCCTTCCTGAGCCTGCGCCCGACCCCGCGCTACGACACCCACGCCGAGCGCTACGCCGCGGCCATGACCCTCTACGAGATGGCCACCGCCACCCACCCCAAGTGGGGCGATGGCGTCAGCGATCCCGCTGCCGATCAGAGCGCCGAGCTGCAACTGCACCTCGACCTCTTCCCGCCGGTGATCAGCGAGGCGCTGGCCAAGTTCTTCAAACGTGCCTTCGACCGCAAGCCGGAGCGCCGTTTCGACAATGCCCACGACATGCTCGCGGCCTGGATCACCTTGTTCAGGAAAGCCAACGAGTCCTCTGGCACCACCCATCACAGCGACCTCGACCCCAAGCGGGTCACCCTCGAGACCCGCATCGATCGCCTCGGCCTCTCGGCACCGGCCCACGCCGTGCTCGACCGCCTCGGCATCCTCACCCTGCGCGATCTCCTGGCTCTGCGCCTCGGCGACCTGCGCGGCCGCAAAGGCATCACCAACGCCACCAAGATCCAGATCCGCGACGCCAAGCTCGACTGGACCAAACAATTCCCCGGCATCGAAGAGCGCGACCTCACCGTCATCGGCCCCACAGCCGGCACCATGCTCACCGGAGACGACGACGGTCCGCTCGAACGCCGCCCCTTGGATGATGTCTTCGAGAAGGTCTTCGAAGACATCACAGAGGGCACCAAGCGCCACGAGAACATCACCGGCTTCCTCGGCCTCGGCGACGTACCCTGCGAGGAGCGCAAGCCCTGGCCCAACCAGATGGAGGTCGCCGCCCACGTCGATCGCCCCCAGGGCTCGATCAGCCAGGACCTCAGCGCCGTCCGCAACACCTGGAAGCGCAGCCAGACCATCCAGGCCTTGCGCGAATCGGTGCGCGCCATCCTCGACACCCCGCCTGACGAAGCGCCCGACCACACCACCCACGTCGGCATCATGCCGGCCGACGAGCTAGCCGACGCCCTGCTCGCCCAGCGCGGCAGCCGCATCAGCGATCCCAAGCGCCGGCGCGCCATCGCCCTGGCCGTACTGCGCGCCGCCGTCGAGGCCGAGGCCGACAGCGCCAAGCCCGCCTTCCAGGTCGTGCGCGGCGACCACACCGTCTTCGTCGCCCGTGGCACCGCCGACAGCCGTTACGCCGACGCCCTCGGCGCCATCGCCGACGAACTCGTCGCTACCTTGCCCCCAGCCAGCCCCAATCGCGCCATCGAGCGTCTACGCACCGTCAACCCGCCAGAGGATCTCGCACTCGACAACCGCCGCCTGCTGCAGCTCGCCAGCCGTTCCTCCGCTACCGCCTGCCTCAGCGCCGACCGGCAGGAGCTCTACCCCCGCGGCATGCCCGCCCTCGAAGCCCTCAAGCTCGCCTCCGGCGCCTTCGCCGCCCTCCAGCGCTGCTCGGCCGACGACATCATCAACCGCGTCGAGAGCCGCTATCCCGAAGCCGAACTACTTCCTGAGCCGCCACGTCTTGCTCAGCTCGTTATGGAAGCCGGGCTGCAACTGGACTGGCGACCCGATGAAACCCTCGATGAGGAACGGCCTGACCGGCGCGGTGTCTTTGTGCGCCCACATACCGTGCCGAGCATAACTGGAAGTCTGTCTAGCCTTCTCTCTTCTTCTCGAAGCCACGCCGGACGCTCGCGCCTGGACGAGAAGGAAGCCGAAGTCGCCGAGTGCGATCGCCGCCTACGCCGCTCCCACAGCGGCGGCGGCTTCTGCGCCCTCCAGGTCGACCACCGCCTCGGCCTGGCCACCGAACAGGCCCTGCGCGCCGCCTTCCCCGATCTCGGACCCATCGACCTCGACGCCCGCTTGATCCAGGCCATGCAGCGCTTCGCCGCCGAGCAGCTCAAGGCCGACTGGAGCGTGGTCCTCAAGGCCGACACCGCCCGCGCCGGCACCGCCGACGCCGACAACCTCCACCGCCTGGCCGCCACCGTCGCCGATCAACTGGTCGACGAGCTCCTCGCCCGGCCGGGCCCGCTGTTGCTGACCAATCCTGGCCTCTTCGCCCGCTACGGCCTCGCCACCCGCTTCGACACCCTGCGCGACCGCGCCGGCACGCCCCAGGGCCCATCCCTGATCTGGCTGCTGATCGCCACCACCACCCCCGGCGGCCACCCCAGCATCGACGGCACCGCCGTTCCCATCCTCGGTTCCAACCAGACCCTCACCCTGCTGCCCCGCTGGGTCCAGCGCCACATTGACAGCGAGGCCGCCGCATGATACCGGGGCGCATTGACTTAACGCATAGGTTAAGCATGCTGGAATGAGTGAGCACGACCTCCTCAGCTGGGATGCGAGCGGCGCCTTGCCGCCGGGGGATCACGCTGTGACCCTCGACGCGCTGGCCGCCTCGTGCCTGGTCACCGGCGGAGAGACCCCGCCGGCCGGCTGGGACCGGGACAAGCGCAGCCGCCTGGTCGCCAACCTACGCCAGCTCGTCGCCCACCTGCATCAGGTCGGCATCGATCGGATCTACCTCGACGGCTCCTTTTGCACCGACAAGCCCAGCCCCGGTGACATCGATGGTTGGTTTGTGACCGACTTCCCTTCGTGGCGGGGCCCGGACGGCCAGGCCCGACGCCTACAGCAGATCGATCCGACTTGGACGTATGCGGATACTGACCGCCTGGCCAATTCCCAAGGGAAGCTCAAGTGGCCGCAGTGGTTCCGCTACGGCATAGAGCTCTTCCCCGTTTTCGACCCGCCTTGGCACCATCTCTCTTTCATGGGCACCGATCATCCGCCGACCACCATCGACGACTTCTTCCGAATCGATGCCCGAGGCATCCATCGCGGAGTGATCCAGATTATCCCAGCGCAGGAGTCGACCCCATGATCCGCAACGACCGCGAGTACCGTTACACCTGCGAACGCATCGCCGACTTCCGGCGCCAGACCGAGGCCATGGCCCAGCAGGTACGCGAAGGCGGCTTCTCCGAGGATGATATCCAACTGGCGACCGCTCCCACCCGCGCCCTCGCCCAAGATCTCGAATGGGAACGCGATTTCTACGATCGCCTCCGCGCCGAGGGCCCGGCTGCTGTGCCGGCCTACGCCCCCGAGGATCGCGGCAAGGCCCTGATCGCCCTGCGCATCGCCTGCGGCCTCAGCCAACGCGAACTGGCCGAGCGCCTGGGCGTGAGCGAAGCCCAGGTTTCGCGCGATGAGCGCCACGACTACCGCGGCATCACCCAAGACCGCTACGCCCGGGTGCTCGACGCCCTCGGAGTCGAGGAGCGTTCGCTCGGCTACCGCCGCCGTCAGCCGCCGACCAGGCCGCCCTGGTTCATCCTGCAACGCCATCGCATGCACGAAGCCGCACCGGTTCGGCCCGACCCGACCGCCGCTTGAAGGACTCACGATCATGTTCCTCACCGCCCATCGTGTCGACACTGGCCAGCGCCAAGGCATCAATGCCTTCCTCTACCAGTCGGGTCGCATCATCGATCAACCGGATCTCGAGCTCGCCGCGCTCGAGCGTGATCCCGGCGAACTCGCCGCTGCCGCTTGCGACATCGCCCCGGGGCAGAACGACGTCCTGAGCTACCTCGACATCATCGCTAACGACGGCTGCCAGGCCACCGACCTGACGCAGCTGCGTGCCAGCAGCACCGAAGTCCTGCGCAACGAGCCGGAGCGGCTCCCGCTGTTGCTCAAGTCGGGCAACCAGCTGGTCCGCTTCGGCTGCACCATCGGCCACCACCAGGCCGGTCGCCACCTCGACGACTACGATCAACTTTGGGACCGCGCCCTGGCAGTCCTCGCTGAGCGTCCGGTGCCGTCCTGGCTGAATGGCCAATCCTTGATCATCCTCCGTGGGCAGGTTGGTGACCAGCTCATCTACGAACTCGATGAAGCGTCCTTCAAGCGCGTGAAGGCACGCAAGGGTCCACGCTGGCCTCAACACCGCTTTACCGTCGATGTGTTCGACCAGATGGACATCGAATCGATGCACGGCGACATCACCGAATCCATCATCACAGCCATCACCGGTCTCGGTCTCGACGACCTCAAGGACATGGGCGGCGTCACCATCCTGCACCGTCCCACCGGCACCGAACTGTACCGCTACCCATGATCCCCGCC
>JBEPXK010000297.1:0-5349 GCA_041641915.1 Planctomycetota bacterium | reverse complement strand
CACACCCGGGCGGCGGGCGACAACAGCAACCTGCTCGCGATCGCCGGGGTCCGCGACCTCGATGATTTCGCCGATACCGGCGTCAGCTTCGACGATCACTACCAGCAGACCGTGGCCGACGTGGCCATCCGCATCGACCAGGTCAGCGGCCTGAAGGACAACCAGGATGCGGTGACCCAGAGCCTGGAGAGCCGGCGCGACGCGATCGCTGGCGTGAGCATCGACGAGGAGGTCGGGCTGATGATCCTGCAGCAGCAGGCCTACTCCGCTTCGGCCCGGCTGGTCTCCATCGCCCGCGACAACATCCGTACCCTGCTCGATGCCCTGAGCTGAGACCGAGGAGGCCCCCATGGCACGCATCACCCAGATCAGCCGCAACCGCATGGTCCTCGCCGACATCCAGGCCGGGCTTCAACGCGTCGTCCGTTATCAGGACCAGCTCGCCTCGGGCAAACGGGTCCAGGTGATGAGCGACGATCCGGCTTCCGGCCGTCGGGCGCTGCTGTTCCGCATCCAGCAGTTCCGCACCCGCGACTACGGCGCCAACATCGAGCGCTCCCTCGCCTACATCGAAGCCAGCGACCAGACCTTCGGCCAGATGTCGGAGGTGCTCGACGAGGCCAAGGAGCTGGCGGTGCAGGGGGCCAACGGCACCCAGTCGGCAGCCAGCCGTCGGGCGCTGGCCACCAGCGTTGACAGCCTGCTCAGCCGCACCGTGGATCTGGCCAATACCGTCCACGACGGCCGCTTCATCTTCGCCGGGACCGAGGTCGGCACCCGGCCCTTCACCCTGAACGACGATCGTTCGCGGGTGCACTACCAGGGGAACCTCGACGAATTCTCGGTCGCCATCAGCCCCAGCGCCAGCGCGCCGGTCAACCAGAACGGCCACACCCTGTTCAAACGCGACACGGACATCTTCGCCGCGCTGATCGACCTGCGTGACGCCCTGCACGCCAACGACGCCGAGGCGGTGAGCGAACAGATCGCGACCATCGACGCCGCCCACGACCACGTCAGCGAGCTCCACGGCGCCCTGGGCGGACGCATGCAGCGCCTCGAGCTGACCCGCGATCAGCTCGAGCATGCCGACGCCCGCCTCGGCGAACTCGTCTCTCAAGAGGTCGACGTGGATATGGCGGAGACCGTGATGCATTACCAGAACGCCCAGGTCGCCCTCGAAGCCGGCCTCAACGCCGGGGCCCGCGTGATGCAGCCGTCTTTGCTCGACTATCTGTGATGCTGTGAACCCGCGCCGTGGCGCTGCCTGGGGCAGCCGCTTTCGATGCCCTTGGCGGCTGGGCAGTGCACGGCAGATGGATTTGCTATGGTGACCGGGCCGGAAAGGGGTTTAATGCAACACGATGCGACGGATCGCCATCATCAGCGATATCCATAGCAACATCCCCGCGCTCGAGGCCGTGCTCGGGGATATCGATAGCCAACAGGTCGAGGCGATCTACTGCCTCGGTGACGTGGTCGGCTACGGTCCCGACCCGGCCATCTGCATGGCCAAGGTGATGGAGGTGGTCGAGAACGGCCGCACCATCATGGGCAACCACGACAACGCGGTGATCCACGAACCGATCGGTTTCAACCGCAGCGCGCGGCAGGCGGCGATCTGGACCCGACAGACGGTACGCGCCGGCTTCCTCGACATCATCGGGGCCAAACGCCGGCGCTGGAAATGGCTACGCGAGCTGCCGACGAGCATGACCGAGGAGGACGTCCTGTTCGTCCACGCCAGCCCGCGGCACCATCTCGAGGAGTACCTGCTCGAGGAACACATCTACGGCGTCAGCTTCACCGGCGAGGATCCCTCGCTGCTGCTCGAAGAGAACTTCGGTCTGGTCGAGCACACCTGCTTCATCGGGCATACCCACCGGCCCGGCGTGATGGTCGACGGTGACTACGCCTGGATCAGCCTGCCCGACACCGCCTACCGTTGGGCCATCGATGAACGCAAGGCGATCATCAACGTGGGCAGCGTCGGCCAGCCACGCGATGGCGATTGCCGCGCGAGTTACGTCGTCTTCGATGGCGAGAGCGTGGTCTGGCGTCGGATCGAGTACGACATCGAGCAGACGCGCAAGCGCATCTACGCCAACGATCAGCTCGACAACCGGCTCGGCGACCGCCTGCTCGAAGGCAAGTAGCCCGACGGGCTCGCACATCGCGGGGCTTCGCCTTGCCGTCCGCCGGGTCCCAGGGCGTCTTGGGCCTTGCACCGCGTCACCGCGGCCGTACCGTCCCGCCCCCCGAAACGGGGAGCAGAGGAGCACCTCATGCCCAAGATGAAGACCCACAAGGCGAGCAAGGGTCGGGTCCGCCTGACCAAGAACGGCAAGATTCTCCGTCGCCAGTGCGGCGTCCGCCATCTGCTCACGCATCGCAGCCCCAAGCGCAAGCGCAACCTGCGCGGTCCGACCACGACCGAGACCAAGGGTTACGTGAAGAAGCTGCGCATCGCGCACCAGGTCAAGGCGGCCAAGAAGTAACCATCGCGCCGGCCAATGCCGGCGACGACCCACACAAGTAGGCCCACGGGCCTCTCCTCGACAGGTCATGGCGGTCGGGGGCAGTCAAAAGGGTAGTATCATGCGCGTCAGCAACGTTCCCGCGCGTCACAAGCGCAAGAAGCAGGTGATGAAGTCCGTCAAGGGCTTCTACGGCGGCCGGAAGAACATGTACCGCCGCGCGCTGGAGAACACCAAGCGCGCCGAGCGGCAGGCCTACATCGGCCGCAAGCTCAAGAAGCGCGAGTTCCGGCAGCTGTGGATCACCCGGATCAACATCGCCACCCGCGAACTGGGGCTGAGCTACAGCCGGTTCATGGCCGGTCTGGCCAAGGCCGACATCCGCTTGGACCGCAAGCAGCTCTCGGAGATGGCGATCCATCAGCCGGCCGCCTTCGCCCAGGTGGTGGAGCAGGCCAAGGCCGCGCTCGGCTGACGAGGTTCGCGCTGCGCGCCCGCGCGCGGCCCGCGTAGCCGGCTTTGAGCCACCTGTCTCTGACGGGGCTTTCAGAGCTCGCTCAGCACCGTCGCACCGCAAGAACCGTTGCAACCCGGGTCGGCGACCGAGGGGTGGGTTTCTGCAAAAATCGACTGCAGGGCGGAACCGGCATCGCGCAGCGATAGCCGGCCCCGGTGGAGCCACCGGGCCGACGCAGCGCAAGCGCGGCCCGGCAGCGAAGCGAGGGGCGAGCGCAGCGAGGACGCGCGTGAGCGCGCGAGAGGGGGGCAGCGCCCCCTCTAATAGGGGACTCACAGCGGGGGCGCTGCCCCTGTAAACATGGACAGCGGGCTTGCGTTAGTCCCGTCGGACCGTACATCCATGCGAATACATGGGTTGGTTCGCGGATCTTGTTGGCAAGCTGTTCAGTTACGACCTCGGTATCGACCTGGGTACGGCCAATACCCTCGTCGCAGTGCAGGGGCGGGGGCTGTGCATCAGCGAGCCGAGCGTGGTCGCGGTGTACAAGGGCACCAACAAGGTGGTCCAGCACGGCAACCAGTTGGCGGTGGGTGACACCGCCAAGATCATGCTCGGCAAGACGCCGGACAAGATCCAGGCCATCCGGCCGATGAAGGACGGCGTGATCGCCGACTTCGACATCACCGAGGTGATGCTCAAGTACTTCATCGCCAAGGCCCACGGCACGCGTTTCGGCCTCTATCACCCGCGGCTGGTGGTGGCGGTGCCCTCGGGCATCACCGCGGTCGAGAAGCGGGCGGTGAAGAACTCGGCGATGAACGCTGGCGCGCGGGCGGTCTACACCATTCCCGAGCCGATGGCCGCCGCGATCGGCGCCGGGATGCCGGTGGGCGAACCGGTCGGCTCGATGATCGTCGATATCGGCGGCGGTACGACCGAGGTCGCGGTGATCAGCATCGCGGGCATCGTCTGCAGCGATTCGTTGCGGGTCGGCGGCGACAAGATGGACGAGTGCATCGTCCGCCATCTGAAGAACGAATACAACGTGCTCATCGGCGACAACACCGCCGAGCAGGTCAAGTTCCAGATCGGCTCGGCCCTGCCGCTCGAAGAGGAGCTGCGGATGCGCATCCGCGGCCGCGACGTGCACACCGGCATGCCGCGCGAGATCGAGATCGGTTCGACCGAGATCTGTCACGGTATGCGCGATCCGGTCAATGCGATCGTTGGCGTCTGCAAGAGCGTGCTCGAACGCACCGAGCCCGAACTGGCCGCCGACCTGCTCGAACGCGGGCTGTGTCTCGCCGGCGGCGCCTGTCTGCTACGAGGGTTGCCGCAGGTGCTGGCGCAGGAGACGGGTCTGCCGGTGCGCATCGCCGAGGATCCGCTCACCTGCGTGGCGCGGGGTTGCGCCGCCCTGCTCGAGGACCTCGACGTGTTCAAGCCGATCCTCGATACCGAAGGCGACTGAGCCCGCCAAGCGCGCATAGGTCCTGGACCCGCGGGTGCCGATCGCGACCCTGCAGGTATGGCACTCGACGCGGCGACCCTCACAGCACTCGAACGGGCCGAAGTCGGCGATCCGTTCTCCGTTCTCGGTCTGCATCGCGAAGGCGACGGTACCTGGTGGATCCGCGCCTGGCAGCGGGAGGCCGACGCCATCACCCTGCACCCGCGTGACGGCGGCCCGGCGGTCCGGCTCGAGCCGCGCGGAGACTGCCTGTTCGAGTCGGCGATCCCGCATTGTTCCGGCGCCTTTGCCTACGAGCTGGCGGTGACCCGGCGAGGCGAGACCCATCGCGTGCGCGACCCGTATTCGTTCTGGCCGCAGCTCGAGGAGTTCGACCTCCAGCGCTTCGCCGCCGGTGGCCATCACCATCTCGAGCACGTGCTCGGCGCGTGCGTCTGCGAGGTCGACGGGGCGCAGGGCACGCGTTTTGCCGTGTGGGCGCCCAATGCGCAGCGAGTGAGCGTGGTCGGCGAGTGGAACGGTTTCGACGGCCGTTGGCACCCCATGCGCCGCCGCGATCCCTACGGCGTGTGGGAGTTGTTCATCCCCGACGTCGGCGCCGGGCAGATGTACAAATACGAGATCCACGGCCCCGGCGGCGAGCTGCGCGTCAAGGCCGATCCCTACGCTCGCCACACCGAGACACCGCCGGCGACCGCCAGCATCGTGGTCGGTCCGGCCCAGCACGAATGGTCCGACGAAGCCTGGATGAACGCACGTCGGGAGCGCGATCCGCTGCGTACCCCGATGGCCACCTACGAGGTCCACATCGGCTCCTGGCAGCGCGGCGAGGGGGATCGTCACCTGACCTACGCCGAGATCGCACCGCGGCTGATCGAGCATTGCCGTAACTGTGGTTTCAACTGGGTCGAGTTTCTGCCGCTGGCGGCGCACCCCTTCGA
>JBEPXK010000296.1:0-5352 GCA_041641915.1 Planctomycetota bacterium | reverse complement strand
GAAGGGCGACCGAGGCCGTGGGGGGCGGAGGCGGCATCGCGCAGCGATAGGTGGCCCCGGTGGGGCCACCGGGCCGACGCAGCGCAAGCGCAGCCCCGCAGCGAAGCGAGGAGCAAGCGCAGCTGGGACGCGCGTGAGCGCGCGAGGGGGCAGCGCCCCCTCTGAAGGAAGCATCAGGAGACCGGGTTGGTGTAGATCTCGTCGTCTTCGTCCCAGGTCAGCCCACCGTTGGTCAGCTCGTCGAGCCAGTCCTCCCAGCCTTTGAGGAACTCGCGTGGCTTGGTGCCCTTGGCCGGGCCGAGCATGCCGAGGTCCTCCATCAGCTCGACGTACTGCGTCGCCTTGTTGTAGCCGACCCCGAGCTTGCGGCGGAGGAAATCGGCGCCGGTCTTGTTGTAGCGGAACATCGACCACACCGCTTCGTGGAATTGACGGTCGGTGAGCCAGGCGCTGGCCTTCTCGTCGCCGGAGCCGCCGCCGCCGGCCATGCTCACCGCGTGGATCTTGCAGATCGACTCGTCGTATTCCGGTTCGCCCTGCGAGCGGGCGTGATCGACGATGGCGTCGATCTCGTGGTCTTTGACCCACACGCCCTGGCCGCGGATGAGATTCGACGAACCCGGCGGCAGGAACAACATGTCGCCGCGGCCGAGCAGGTTCTCCGCGCCGCCGGAGTCGAGTACCACCCGCGAGTTGGACTTGTCGGCGACCCGAAAGCAGATGCGGCAGGGGAGGTTCGACTTGATCAGGCCGGTGACCACGTCGGCCGAGGGGCGCTGGGTGGTCAGGATCACATGGATGCCGCAGGCGCGCGCCTTGGCGGTGAGGCGGACCAGGCTCTTCTCGACCTCCTTGTTGACCATCATCAGGTCGGCGTACTCGTCGACCACGATGATGGTGTAGTGCATGCGTACCGGCAGGCCGGGGAGCTCCTCGAGGTTCTTGCCCTTGGCCGCGAGCCGTTCGGCGATCTTGCGCTCGCCGAGGCGGTTGTAGGTGCCGATGTCGCGGGCTCCGACCAGCCGCAGCGCATAGAAGCGCTCGTCCATCTCGCGGCAGGCCCATTCGAGCGCGGCGTGAGCCTTGGTCATGTCGGTGATCGGCGGGGTGAGCAGATGGGGGATGCCCTCGTAGCCGGCCAGCTCGACCTGCTTGGGGTCAACCATGATGAACTTGATCTCGTCGGGGTCGCGGAACAGCAGCAGCGAGCAGATGATCGCGTTCAGGCACACCGATTTGCCCATGCCGGTGGCACCGGCGATCAGCAGGTGCGGCATCTTGTTCAGGTCGCCGACCAGTGCCGCGCCGAGCACGTCGCGGCCGATCACCAGCGGCAGGGTGAGCTTGTGCGGGTCGAGTTCGTCGACCAGATCCCGCATCACCACGGCTTCCTTGTGCTGGTTGGGCACCTCGACCCCGACCGTGCGCTTGTTGGGCAGGGGGGCGACGATGCGGATGCCCTCGCAGCCGAGCTTGAGCGCGAGGTCCTTCTCGAAGCCCTCGAGCCGGTTGACCCGCAGGCCTGATTCGAGCAGTTCGAGCTCGTACTGGGTGATCACCGGACCGCGGGTGTGCCCGGCCACACGCACGCTGATGCGGTGTTCCTTGAACATCTCCTCGATCGCGGCCCCGGTCTGCTGGACCTCGGCCTGGTGCAGGCTGTGGTCGACCTCCGGGGCGTCTTCGAGCAGGCGGATGTCGGGCAGCGAGTAGTCCTCGCCGTTGCTGCGCAGCCGGGGGGCCGGCTTCGGACGCGGCGGCCTGGGTGCTGGCTCGGGCGATGGGGGCGCGCTCACCGGCGTGGGGGTCGACTCGCGCGTTCCGCCCTCCGTGGCCGGGGGGTGGTCGGGCGCGGCGGCGACCTGGTCCGTGTCGCTCTGTTCGCGCGCTGCGGTGACGGCGGAGTCCTCCGCCCCGCTCTGGGCGCCGTCGAGCTCGCGGCGTCGTTGGCGGATGCGTTCGACCAGGTCGCGCGCGTCGAGTGAGGTGGTGTCGCGGCCGGCGATGCGGCGTTGGACCTCGTTGATGTCGGTCTGGCCGCGTTCGTCCTCGTTGTCGCCGGATTCATCGCGGTCGCTCTTGGGCTCGCGGACGGCGGATGGGTTGGGTACCGCGGTCACCGGCGGCGGGCCGGGTTCGCGCAGACCGCTGGGATCGCGTGGACGTACGGCCTGGCGCCGCTGTTCGCGTCGGGCCTGGCGATGGCGCCGCAACGCGCGCCAGGCCCGGCGGGTGTAGCGGACCAGATGCAGCTGCAGCAGGACCACGCACAGGGCCAGCAGCGCGAGCAGGAACAGCAGGGCGCCGTTGGTGTCGAGGAAGCGGGTCAGCAGCCCGCCGGGATCGGCGGGGTGGTCCGCTCCGGGCGTGCGGGTGAGGAGGTTGCCCAGCGCGCCGCCGAGCCCGCCGCCGTAGCGGACCAGGTCCTGGTTCCAACGCGCGAGCAGCCAGGTGCTGACCGGGTTCGGCGGCAGGAGATGCAGCAGCCCGCAGACCACCGGCAGCAAGAGCAATGCGGCGGTCAGCCGCGTGCCGAGGTTTTCAAGCGTCTTGCCGCGCAGTAAGGCGATGCCATAGCCGAAGGCGATGAGCGGCAACAGGAAGGCGCCAAGGCCCCACATGGTCACCAGCAGGTGCGCGGTGTGGCCACCGGGACCGCGGCAGAGGTTCTGCGTCGGGTTGGTGGTGCCGCCGACCTGATGGTGGTCGAAGCTCAGCAGGGCCAGGGTCAGGAAGGCGGCGAGAATCAGCAGCAACAGCGCGAGCAGGACCCGCGCGACCCGATGGGGAACCGGCAAGGCGAGCGTGGCCTCGTTCATGTAGCGGAGTCTAGTGGACGTGGAGGCGGTTTCTATGGCCGAAGCCGGGCATCGCACACCGGTTCGGCCGCGCAAGGCGCGGTCTCAGAGCCAGTCCGGACGGTCCGATTCCTCGGGCGGTTCGCTCGCCGGGGGTTCGGGCGAGGAGTCAGGGTCGCTCTGCCGTGCCTGGCGGATCAGGGCTTCCATGTCGTTGCGTTGGGCCTCGGCGTTGTCGTAGGCGAAGCGCAGGCGCGGCAGTCGGCGCAGCTTGACCTGCGGCGCGTACCTGCGCTCGAGGAAGCCGCGGGCGCTGCGGAGCGCGTGTTCCGCCAGCCGGCGTTGGCCGGGCCCGCCGAGCACGGTGTAGTAGGCGGTCACTTGCTGCAGGTCTACGGTGAGTTCGCAACGGGTGACGGTGATGAAACCGAGACGCGGATCGCGCATCTCGGCATTGATGGTACCGGCGATCTCGCGGCGGAGCAGGCTCTCCAGCCGTTGCTTGCGTGACGGGGCGGGCATGGCGGTCTCGTGTCGACAGGCACCGTTGGTACCGGGTCGCCAGACCGTTCGGCCCGGCGACCCGGCAGCCGGATCGGCGCGCTACAGCGTGCGGGCCTGGCTGCGGCGGGTGTAGAACTCCATCAGGTCGTTCTCGCGAACGTCGTTCCAGCCCTCGAGGGTCAGGCCGCATTCGTAACCGGAGCGCACCTCGCGGACGTTCTCCTTGAAACGGCGCAGGGTGTTGACCTTGCCCTCGTGGAGAATCATGCCGTCGCGGGTCAGACGCATGCGGCAATCGCGCAGGACCTTGCCGTCGGTGACGTAGAGGCCGGCGATGGTCCCGATCTTCGAGGAACGGAACACCGCGCGGACCTCGGCGTGGCCGATGGTCTCCTGGACCAGCTCGGGGTCGAGCATGCCAGAAAGCGCCAGCTTGACGTCGTCGAGCATCTCGTAGATCACCGAGTAGGTGTTGATCTCGACGTTGCGGTCCTCGGCCAGGCGGCGTGCCTTGGCATCGGCGATCACATGGAAGCCGATGACCAGCGCGTCGGAGGCCTCGGCCAGGGTAATGTCGCCGGTGGTGATGCAGCCCACGCCCGAGTGGATGATGTTGACCTTGACCTCGGCCTCGTCGGCGGCGATGTCGATCAGGCTCTTGCTGACAACCTCGAGCGACCCGGCTGCGTCGGCCTTGAGGATCAGGCGCAGCTCCTTCCGCTTCGCCTCGGCGAGATCCTCGAACAGGCTGGCCAGGGTGGTCGTGGTGTTGCGGGCGGCGAGTTCCTTCTCGCGGCTCTTGTGCTGCCGCTGATCGGCTGCGGTGGCCGCCGTCTTGAGGTCATCCATGACATGGAACCGGGCTCCGGCGCCGGGCAGCTCGGAGAGGCCGGTGACCTCGACCGCATGCGATGGGCCGGCGATCTTGACCGGTTCGCCGGTCCAATCGAGCATCTGGCGTACGCGACCGTAACCGCTGCCGGCGAGCAAAATGTCGCCGACGGCGAGACTGCCGCGCTGGACCAACAGGGTCGCGGTGACGCCACGGCCTTCGCTGAGGTTGGCTTCGATCACCGTGCCCGAGGCCTTGGCGAAATGGTTCGCCCGCAGCTCCAGGACCTCGGCTTCGAGCGTCAGGCGCTCGAGCAGGTCATCGATGCCTTCGCCGGTGATCGCTGAGCAGGGGATCACGCCGATGTCGCCGCCCCATTCCTCGGCCAGCAGGCCCTGTTCGGAGAGCTGGCGCAGGACCTTCTCGCGGTCGGCGTTGTCCTTGTCGACCTTGTTCATCGCCACTACCAGCGAGACCCCGGCAGCCTTGGCGTGGTTGATGGCTTCGATGGTCTGCGGCATGACGCCGTCGTCGGCGGCGATCACGATCACCGCGATGTCGGTGATGTGCGCGCCGCGGGCGCGCATCTCGGTGAAGGCTTCGTGGCCCGGGGTGTCGATGAAGGTGACTTCGAGCCCGGTGGGGGTCTCGACGGTGTAGGCGCCGATGTGCTGGGTGATGCCGCCGGCCTCGCCCTCGGTGACGTGGGTCTTGCGGATCGCATCAAGCAGGCTGGTCTTGCCGTGGTCGACGTGGCCGAGGATGGTCATCACCGGCGGACGCGGTGCCAGGTCATCTTCGTTGTCCTCTTCCTCGTGGAGTGCTTCGACCTCTTCCTCGACGTCGGCCTGCTCCTTGATGGTGACCTGCTTGGCGAACTCCTGCCCCAACAACTCGATGGTGTCACGGTCGAGGTTGGAGTTGATGTTGGCCATCACGCCGGCCATGAACAGCTTGGCGATGACCACGCTCGACTTGAGACCCGATGCTTCGGAGAAGTCGCGGACGGTACACGGTAGCGCGACGGTGAATTCCGTCTTGCCGGAGAGATCCTCTTCCTCGGTCGAGAGGGTGCGGCGCTGTCGCACCCGGCGCGTCATCTGCTCTTCGCGCTCACGCTTGTCGGCGCGATGGCTCCGCCGGTCACGGCCGCTGCCGCGTCCGCCGCGGCCGGCGCCCGGACCGCCAGGCCCGCCCGGTCCGGGAGGTCCGCCAGCG
>JBEPXK010000295.1:0-5374 GCA_041641915.1 Planctomycetota bacterium | reverse complement strand
TGGCCACGTCGGCCACGGTCTGCTGGTAGTGATCGTCGAAGCTGACGCCGGTATCGGCGAAATCATCGAGGTCGCGGACCCCGGCGATCGCGAGCAGGTTGCTGTTGTCGCCCGCCGCCCGGGTGTGACCCACCGCGAGCCGGCCCGGATCCTCGCGCAGCGAACGCGACACCGCCATCGTCCGTGCGTCGGTGCCGCTGAACATGGCGTTGATCCCCAGGGCGCCGAGCAGATGGGCCTGATCGCTCTGGCCGTCGACCACGATCGGCTGGGCGGTGGAGGACGGGGTGAGGCTGCCGGCGTCGAACTCGACATAGACCCCGTCGCCGACCGGCACCTGGGAGCCGGGCGGATACGAGCCGTCCAGGGTGTAGGTGACCTTCTCTTCCACCCGTGCGTCATCCGGACCGGTGAACCAGGTGAACTCCACCACCGGCGGATTGGTATCCGAACCGATGTCACCCGCCTGCAGCACCTGCATCGACCAGGGGCTCGCCGGATCGTAGGCGTGATCGCCGGCATAGCGTCCTTTGACGGTGAAACCGGCGTCGCCCGAGCGCCAGGTGGCGGTGGTGGTCTGGCTGCCGCCGATCACGTTGCCACCGTGGTCGAAGTCGACCGCGAAGCGCTCGCCCTCGCGGTAGGTCACACCGGTGGCATCGATGGTGATGCCACCGATGGTCTGCACCGCGCCCACAGCCACGCTGCCGAAAGGGACCTTGACCCCTGAATGGGGGTCGCGGGTGTAGGCCTCGAGGTTGCCGCCTGCGACCTCGAACACGAGCCGCGCCTCGCTTAGCGCGGCGTCGCTGCCGGAGACGGTCACATCCGAGGAGGTCCAGGCGCCATCCGCGGGCCGGGTGTCGAGCGCCCGCGAGAAATCAACCGCTAGACCCGGATCCGCCTGGAGCTTGAGCCCGGTGCCGTCTTTGGTTGAGACCAGGCTGGCCTCCAGGCCGGCGACGCCGCCGGCCGTCGGCGGATGAACGCTGAACCCACCGCCGCGACCGCTGTTGATCGCGCTGACCAGGTCGCTGAGCGAGCGCGAGGCCGCCACGCCGGTCGCGCCCGGCTCATAGCGCAGGATGTACTTCTCAGCGATACCCGTTTCCGGATTGTGGACGTTGATGGTCAGGTTGGTGCTGCGATCGGCGCCGGTGGCATCGGTGAACACCGGACGCAGAGGCTCGGGGATGCCGACGTTGTTGTTGCCCGTGAGCAGCATGTCCGGGTCGTCGAGGTCGAGGCCGACCCGGGAGGAATCGACCACCACCTGCGAGACGTGCGTGCCCACCTGCATCAGGTGGCTGGTGCCGGTGGCGTGCCGGGTGTTGAACTCGGCGATCAAGCCGCCAGCGAGGGTGTCGAGCCGGTCCATGTACCCCGGCAAGAGGTGCCGACTCATCTCCTCGAGCCCAGCGAGCGATCCGGTAGCCGGGTCGAGCGCCTCGCCGCTCTCGGCGAGGACCAGACGGGTCGAGTCGTCCTCCTGCTTCTGCACCGCCAAGTGCTGCCCACTGTCGATGCCCACCAGCAGGCGTCCGCGCGATTCGACGTACATCGCGCGATCGAGTGGGTTCTCCCGCACCGTGACGTCCATGTAGCCGGAGAGCTCGCGCAAGACGCGATCGCGCTCGTCGATCAGGTCGTTGGGATTGCGCAGGGCGAGCGATTCGCGACGGATGGAGCTGTTGAGGGCGACCACCCGATCGATCAGGGCATTGGCCTCGTCCGCCTGGGTCTCCATCGAGGCGTGCAGCCCCTGGTGCTGGGATCGCAGCTGTACCGCCAGACTGTTCATGGTGGCGGTCACCGTCTCCATCTGTTGGATGGTGGCGCCGCGCAGAGCGCTGGAGTCGGCGTTATTGGTCAGGTTCTCGAGCGAGGAGAACAGGCGGTTGAGGACATTGCTGAAGCCCGTCTCGTTGGGCTCGTTGAAGATCATCTCGGTCTCCCCGAGGGTCTTCTCCAACTCGCCGAGGCGCCCGCTGGCCCCGGCGACACTACGCAGCCGTTCGGTCACCAGCGCGTCGCGGTAGCTGGTGATCGCATTCACCTTGACCCCACGGCCGAGCTGGCCCGGCGAGACCGACTGCGGGGTCATGGTCCCGATCTCGGCCCGCTGGCGCGAGTAGCCGTCGGTGGCGGCGTTGGCGATGTTGTGGGCCGTGACCTCCATCGCCCGGCTGTGGGCGGCGAGGCCGGAGAGGCCGATCAGCAGTGAGCTCATACCCCACCTCCGTGGGTGACCAACGCACGCGGCGTGCCGATGGCGTCACCCACGGTGAGGATCGCTCAGCAGGTGCAGTTGAGCAGGCCGCCCTGACGGGCCTGATCACGCGGCGCGGCCCCCCGCTGGTCGTAGGCGCTGCTCGGGGCCTCGCCGCCGACGATCAGCGCGAGCAGGTCGTTGACCACGCCCAGGTGCACGCGCAGCAGCTGCTGGTTGCGCTCGTTGAGTCGCTGCAGCTCGCCGAGGACGCGTCGCATATCATCGCGCAGCGCGGCGATGCGGTCGTGCTGCGGGCCGTCGACCTGTTCGAGCAGCGCCCCGACACGAATGGTCGCCGCGTTACCGGGCAGCTGCCGCGCGCAGGCGGCGAGGACCTGCTCGCGCAGGGCGCGATGGCGCCCGACCACGGTGGTCAGCTCCTCGTCGATCTGCACACACTGTTGCAGCGCCTCGAGATCGTGCGCCATCAGCGCACGCTGTTTGTGCCTGGCGTTCTCCAGCAGCCGGCGATGCAACGCGAGGTCGGCCTCGAGCACCGCAATCAAACGTTGGAGCAGGCTATCCGCGCTCATGATCCACCCCCAGTGCTGTGCCGCACCAGCCAGGCGTGGACGGTATCGGCGAGGCCGGTGCCGCCCGCGCCACGCTCGGCCAGCGTGTTGTGGAACAGGCTCTCGAACTGACGCTCGGCGTTGCTGGACTCGCGTCCGCTCAGCGAACCATGGCCGAAGGGGTCATCGCCCTGGGCCATGACCTGCTTGAGGAAGATCGCCTCGAATTGATCGGCCACCGCACGCAGGCGCGGCCGCGAGAGCGCGTCGCGCGCGAGCGCGCCAGAGTCGGATACCGCTTCGAATCCGTCCATCTCATCTCCGATCGTAGCCGGTCAGCGCCGGCGCTGTTGGCCCTACATCACCACCAGACGGGCGTGGAGCGCGCCGGCCCGGTCCAGGGCCTGGAAGATCGCAACCAGATCGCGCGGCCGCACGCCGAGCGCGTTGAGTCCGTTGGCGATCTCCTCCACGCTGGCTCCAGCGAGCAGGGCCAGGCTGCCGCGCACCGGCAACGGCGCGACCCCCGGCGGTGGCCGCGCCAAGGGCTCGGGCGTACCCGGGGCCTCCCAGACGCGTTCAGCGATCACTTCCTGGGGGTTGTCGGGGTCGGGTCGGGCGCGGATGCGAGCGAAGACCTGCAGGCTGAGCCCGCCGTGGCTCACCGCCACCGGGCTGATACGCACGTGCTGCCCGACCACGATGGTCCCGGTGCGCTCGTTGATCACCACCTTGGCCGTGGTGTCCGGCTCCACCCGCAGATGCTCGAGGCGGGCGATGGTCGCCACCAGCTCCTCCTCGCTCGGCGTGCTGGCGAAGCCGAGGGTGATCACCGAGGCGTCGAGCGCGCTGACCCGTTCGCCGCCGAACACCCCAGCCAACTCGCGGGCCACGGCGTGAGCAGTGGTGAAATCGGGATTGTGCAGGCGCAGGCGCAGGCGATTGCCGTAGAGCAGGGTCACCGGTACCTCGCGCTCGACCAGCGCGCCCTCGATCATCTGACCGACCGTCTCCACGTTGAGATGATCCTTGCCCACCGCGACGATGTTCGGCCCCGCGGTGCCGAAGCCGCCGACCGAGACCGGCCCCTGGGCCACGGCGTAGATGTTGCCATCGGCCGCGACCAACGGCGTCTGCAACAACACACCGCCACGCAAGCTGTCGGCATCGCCGATGCAGGCGACCTGGGTCGGCAGGCGGCTGCCATTGGCCGCAAAAGCGGGCAGATCGGCCGTCACCGCGACCATCGCCACGTTCTCGGTGTTCAGATCCGCCGGGGTCACGGTGATCTGTTTGCGCGAGAGCACCTGCTTGAGCATGCCCACCGTGGCGTCGCTCTTGTCGCCGCTGCCTTCGAGCCCGACAACGATACCCACCCCGTGCAGCTGGTTGTCGCGCACCCCCTCGATCCGCACCAGATCCTTGAGCCGGACGCCGCTATGCGGCGCCGGAGCGCCGGCAACGTCAGCCACCGCGACCGGGAGCGACGTGCCGTCGACGACCGCCGCGAGGGCGACCGTCGACAAGAGGAACAGGACGAGTGAACGCAAGACCTGCATCATCGACCCCCTTACAGCGGCCAGAGGACGTCGAGCAGACGGCTGAGCCAGCCCTCCTGCTCGGTCCGGCTGAGCGGGCCGTGCCCCTCGAGCGCAACCTGGAAGTTGTGCAGTTTCTCGGACATGATCACGTTGCCGGCGCTGATGTCGGCAGTGCGGCAGATGCCGCTGAGCAGGATGGTCTTGGTGTCGTGCTTGACGCGGATCGTGCGCCGGACCTCGATGACCAGGTTGCCGTTGTCGAGCACGTCGATCACCCGTCCGGTGACCGTGGCCCGCAGGGTACCCGTGTTCTCCAGCTTGCCTTCGCCCTCGTACTCCTTGCTGCTGGTGAACGCGACCCCCGGCAGACGGCCGGATGCCGACGAGCCGGCGACCGCCGGCAGGCGGTTGCTTCCGGGAAGCAGGCTCATCCCCGCGTCGACCGTGTTCTCGCGGCTGCGGGTGGTCTTGGTCGACTCGTTGACGGTGGTGGTCTCGGCGATGCGCACGGTGATCAGATCGCCACGACGGCGCGCGACCTGATCGCTGTAGAGCGTCCCCTCTGCGAGGGTCTTGGCTTTGTACAGGCTCTCGGCCGCCAGGCTCGGTGCGAGCAAAGTGATCAGCAGGCAGGCGCAGGCGGGATGGCGCAGGAGACGCGGGGGTGGAAGGCAACGGCGCATGTGGGCAAATCCTCCGGCCGGAGGCTTCAACGCCCCGGCTGGGCGGGTCACGCAATGCCGGTGCCAAACCGCAGCGTGACTCCTCAGGGGCTTCGCACCTACGGTCCCTTCGCAAGCGAAGGGACCTACCCCTCTGGCCTTGTCAGGATTCCCATGCATCGGCATAGCCGATGCATGGGTGGGCGGATCGGCTGCGCCGATTCCATCCACCCACCATCCCTCTCGGGTAACGACTCATGCATGACGGGTCCCTCAGAGCTCCAAACCTCGGTACCACCAGCGAGTGGAGCCCAGCCAGGCTTGGCTGGGCGACCGGCCGACCGAGGGGTGGTTTTCTGCGAAAATGGGCCGTAGGCCCGCAGAAAA
>JBEPXK010000294.1:0-5391 GCA_041641915.1 Planctomycetota bacterium | reverse complement strand
CGAACAGCAGCAGCGCGATCCCGACCGCCGCGGCGCGGTGGGCGAGGTTCCACCGTAGCAGGCGGTCGTAGATCCGCGCCAGCGCGCCGATCGGGCCCGGGCGCGCGAGGAAGGCGGCGGTGTTCTCCTCCTGCGGCGGCGGGAGTTTCTCCGGGCCGAGCAGGCGTTCGAGCTCGACGGCGTGCAGCGGCAACAGCAACAGGCATTCGAACAGGCTGACCACCAGGGCGATGGCGACGGTGATCGGGATGATCGCGAAGAACTGCCCGATGACGCCGGTCATCAGCAATAGCGGCAGGAAGGCGCAGCAGGTGGTGAGGGTCGCGCTGACCACCGGCCAGAACACCTCGGTGGCGCCGTCGAGCGCCGCGCGGTGCAGCGGCTTGCCGTGCTCGCGGTGTCGGCGGATGTTCTCGAGCACCACGATCGCGTCGTCGACGATGATGCCGCAGGTGAGCACGAAGCCGAGCAGGCTGACCTCGTTGATGCTCATGCCGGCGATGTGGAGGTAAGACAGGGTGCCGAGGAAGCTGAACACGATGCCGGTGGCGGTGAGCACCGCCGCGCGGCAGAAGACGAAGATGAACAGCGCCAGGCCCGCGAGCAGCAGACCGTCGAGCGGGGCGAAGGTACCGACGGCGCCGCTGATGCTCGCGCCGATGCCGAAGGCGAGCCCGAGCAGCAGGATGCGGGGCGGGGCGCGGGTGAGGAACAGGAACAGTGCGACCATGACCCAGACCAGCGCGAGGTGGAGGCTGGAGCCGAGGGCCTGCATGCTGTCCGCGATCTTGATCGTCGAGTCCATGGTGGCGACCACGCTCACGCCGTCTGCGGCGTGGGCGCGCTCAAACAGGTCGACCTGCTCGCGTAGCGCCGCGACCACCTCGCGCGCGCCGGTGTCGGCGTGCTTGTGCACCTGGATGCCGATCGCCGGCCGGCCGTTGACGCTGACCGTGACCTTGCCGGGGACATCGCGCACGCCGCTGTGCTGCGGCACGACCAGATCGCCGATGGTGACCAGATTGCCGTCGCCGTCGCGACGGACGACCACGGCGAGCAGGTCGGCGCGGGTCCGGTAGCGGTCGTCGACGCGAACGTGGCGTTCGCCGGCGGCGGACTCGAGGATCCCGGCTGGCACCGCGGTGCCGTCGCGGCGCAGCGCCGCAGTCGCGGCGGCGAAGGTGACGCCATGGCGCTCGAGGCGGCGCGGGTCGAGGGCGAGTTCGAACTGCTGCGGGCGTTCGCCGACCATCATGCTGCCCTTGACCCCATCGATCAGTTCGATGCGGTTGCGCAGTTCGCGCGCGAGCAGGATCAGCGAGCGTTTGTCGAGGCGTTCGTCGTCGGGCAGCAGGTTGAGCTGGATCACCGGCAGCCAGGCGTCGACCTCGACCTTGATGATCTGCGGCGCGAGGTGTTCGCCGTTGATCACCGGCAAGCGGTTCTGCGCGCCGAGTATCCGGATGCGCAGGTCGTCGTAGAGGTCGGCGTAGTTGGTGTCGTCGACGAACTTGACGTGGACCGAACAATGGCCGGCGTGTGAGTCGCTGCGGACGAAATCGATGTCGTCCATGCCGCGGATGGCGTCCTCGATCGGTTCGGCCACCAGCCGTTCCACGTCCTCGGGTGGGGCGCCGGGGTAATCGACGAAGATCATCACCTCGCCGAAGGCCATGTTGGGGAAGACCTCCACCGGCAGCCGCGGCAAGGCGACCACGGCGGCGAAGGTCACCACGCCGACGAAGATCAGGTTCATCAGCACGGCCCGTTGCAGGCCGAAGCGGATCAGGCCCCTCATCGGGCGGCCGCTTCGTCGGCGTTGGCGCGCTGGAGCACGATCTCTGGGGGCAGCGATCCGGCGGCGACGATCACCCCGTCATCGTCGCTGCGCAGGGGGATGATGGCGTGCTCGGCGCCGGTCGTGTCGCGGACGAAATACTGTTCGAGCCGGCGGCGGACGAAGGCGTGCGGGATGCGCAGGGCAAGCTCGCCAGCGGCGAGGTGCAGGTCGATCTCGGCGCGCAGGCCGCCGGTGGGATCGACGCCGGCGGCCGCGAGCGCCGCCGCCTCGAGCACCAGTTCGACCCGCTGCTTGCGCGTGGTCGCGTCGAAGCGGGGGTCGACGAGCGCGATGCGGGCCTGCAGCGGCTCGTCGGCTCCCGCGAGGCGTAGCGTCACCGGTGCGCTCGCGCGCAGCGCGGCGAGCTCGGCCGGGCTGAGCGAGAGCGGAAGGTGGAGCCGGCCGAGATCGACGAGCTCGAGCAGCGGGGCCCCGGCGGTGGCCAGACTGCCGGGATGAACGTGCCGCTCGCTGATGGTCCACCCTGCAGGAGCGGTGATCCGGTGCCGGGCGAGATGGTCCTCGGCGCGATCGACGGCGGTCGCGGCGAGCGCACGCGCGGCCTGGCTGCGCGCGAGTTCCGCCTGCGCTTGCGCCACGCCGATCTCGGCCGCATCGCGGGCGAAGCGGGCAGCGTCGCGCTCGCGTTCCGGCAGGCCACCTTGGTTGTGCAGCGCCTCGAGGCGGTCGGCCTCCCGCCGCTGATGGTCGCGGGCGCGCTCGGCCTGGGCGAGAGCCTGTTCGGCCACCGCCACCGCGGCGATCGCCTGGCGGTGCCGCGCCGCGGCTTCGGCGAGCGCGAGGCGGGCGCGCTCGGATTCCAGCTCCACCAGGGGCACGTCGCCCGGTACCGTTTCGCCGCGATCGGCGGCGACCGCGTCTACCCGGGCGGAGACCTCGGCGGCGACGATCATCGAGCGCCAGGGCCGGGTGAAGGCGGTCAGCGTCCGCTGTACCGTCGCCGGATGCGCGTACGGGGCCCAGGTCTCCGGTCCGGTCCCCTCGGCAGCGGTCAGAGCGACGGCGAGGCCGGAATACAGGAGGAGGGCCAGTGTCTTCTGGTGCATATATCGATTCCCGGGCCGGGACAAAGGCGACCTACCGATCGCCGCCGGCACGGCGCGCGAGTATCCGCTGGCACGTCATACGGGCAAGAGCGGGGGCAGCGGGTCGTAGCGGTGGTGGCAGGCGATGGGAGATGGCCTGCCCGCTCTGATGTCAGCGGCCGCGCAGGATCCACTCGTCGGGCCGGTCGTCGGCTGTGTGACGGTGGAAGTAGCGGTCGGCCTCGAGTTCAGCCAGCAGCTCTTCGGCCAGTTCCCAATCGAGGCCGGTCTCGCGCGTGACCTGGTCGACCAGCAGGGTGCCGCCATGCTGGCGTGCGAGGCCGATGATCCGGCCCTTGTCGCGGGTGCGGTTGCTGGTGTTGAGGAAGAACCACGACTCGCCGCCGCCCTCGCTCTCGGCGTGGACGGCTTCGCGCAGGTACTGCATCCGGCCGAGGATCTGGCGCGCGAACTCGGCGTCGACACCGAGCGCGCCGGTGACGTCGGGCACGGTCAGCTCGCCGTTGTGCTGCTTGGCCAGCTCGAGGATCTCCTTTTCGGGATACCGTTTGGACAGGATCCAGAAGATGACCCCGGCGCCGATGATCAGCAGCCACCACAGGGTCATCGCACCGCGCACCGGGGTGGGGAAGGGGGTGGCCATGTCCAGCAGCAGACACAGCAGGCCACCCCAGAAGCCGAGGATACCCAGCCGGCGTTCGAAATCGCGGCGGCGTTTGTAGGCTTCGATCACGTGACTGGGCATGGAGGGCTCCGGAGGCACATGCGGCCGCTCCGGTCGGCAGCGGCGCCGGCCGGAGCGGTGAGCGTTCATTGATCGCGCTTGTTCTCGAGGATCTTGAGGTCGGCCGCGTCGGAGAGGTCGCCGATGTCGGTCCACAGCGTGCCGTCGCCGGCGTAGCGGTAGCGCAGGCGCATGTCGGCGGGCAGCTGCTCGGCGAAGGTGGCGAGGTTGTAGAGCGCCGGGTCGCCGTAGGCCCGGACCAGCAGGTCGAAGCGGCTGGCTTCCGATTCACGGAGTTTCTGGACCACGTCGGCGGCGGCCTGGCCACGGATGCGTTCGATGTCGGCCTCGATGGTCTGGATCTCCTTCTGGAACCGTGCGACCTCGCGGTCGGCGTTGGCGCGGATCTCGGCGGCGCGCTTCTCGCCCTCTTCCTGTTCCTTGGCGATCAGCGACTGGGTCTGGGCGTCGAAGTCGCCGATGGCGATGTCGACCTGTTTGTGCGCCTCGCGTAGTTTTGCTGCCACGGTGTCGGCCTGCTGCTCGATGCGGATGGTCTGCTGTTCCTCATGGGCGATCATCCGCTCCTGGATCGTGCGGCGGATCGATTCGTCGGGGTGGAGGTTGCGCACCAGCGCGATGAGGATGTGCACGCCCTTCTCCTCGCACACCTGCTTGAGTTCGGCCTCGACCTTGCGTTGGAATTCCTGGCGCTTCTCGCCCGAGATGAAGCCCATGGTGGTGAAATTGGAACCTTCGTTCTTGCAGATTGAAAGCACCTGCGGCTCGATCACCTTCTGCTCCACCATCGCGATGGTGCCGTATTGCTCCACGATCTGCGGTGCGTTCTCGGGCTGGATGCCCCAGATGACCGTGAAGTCGAGGTACATGTACTTGCCGTCGGCGAGCGGGAAGCTGACGCCAGAAGACGGTCTGAACTTCTTGATCTTGCGCCCCTGGGCGTCCTCATAGACGGTATATTCGCTCGAGACGTTCCACTCGCGATAGCCGACCTCGATGACGTCAACCCGGCGCTCGACCGGGTTGATGTTGTAATATCCCGGCTGGAGCACGTCGGGCAGCACGCCCTTCTGGTCGCTGGCCCGCAGGGTGACCACGCCGACGTAGCCCGGCGGAATGATGACGGCGTCGCGCTTCTCCACCGTCTGACCGAAGATGTTGATGCGCCAGGCGCCCGGGGTGAGCACACGGCGCTGCGTGCCCTTCTCGTGGGATTTGGCGATGAATCGGTCGGGCGGCAGGTCGGCGCCGATGCTGTTCTTGACGATGCCGACCTCGCCCGGCTCGATGACCACGTTCTCGATCGACTTGGTCTTGTAGCCGAAGGGATTGAGGAAATGCCGGCCGGGACCGAGCATCTGTTCGCGTACGCCCTTCTGGCCGTCGCCGGCGTAGGCGTCCTGGCCAGCGAGCTCGCCGCTGAGCCGTGTGAGCTGGAGCGAATGCCCAGGCGGGCAGTATTCGCGCCACGCGGCCCAGTACCAGATGGCGAAGGCCAGCAGCAGCGCGACCGCGATGCCGCCGGCGATGGTGGCGATGCGGATCCAATCGATGGAGCTTTCTGGGGTGTCGCTGCGTTCGGTCATCGGTCGCTCCTCGCTTCCTCGCCGAGGTCCGCGGGGGGCTTGAGCGGGACGTCGGTGAAACGGATGAACAGGTCGGCGAATGGGCCGGAGGTGTTGGACATGATCTCGTGGATGCTCGGGGCCAGCTTGCGGATGAGCAGGTAGTCGGCGTAG
>JBEPXK010000293.1:0-5392 GCA_041641915.1 Planctomycetota bacterium | reverse complement strand
TTCTGCGGGCCTGCGGCCCATTTTCGCAGAAAACCACCCCTCTGTCGGCCGGTCGCCCAGCCAAGCCTGGCTGGGCTCCGCTCTCTGGCGGGCTAGGGTTTTGGGTTCTTGAGGGAAGCCTCCAGCCTATCCCGCGCTCTGGCGCATGGCCTGCAAGCGTACGCGGCCCGCGCGTTCGAAGGCGTGGTCGTCGTGGTGGTGAGCCCAGACCACGGTCGCGAGCGCGTTGACCGCGCCGAGTACTCGGGCGAGTGATTCCTCGTCCTTGTCGGGGCGGCGGCCGTAGCCGGCGTAGAAGGCCTGCTCGAGCTCGGGCCGACCGACCCACCAGTCGCTGCGGAGGCGGTCGAGGTCCTGCAGCCACCAGTCCATGCGTGCGTGTTCGAAATCGATCACCGCCAGTCCGTCGGAGTCCGGTGCGGCGGGGTCGACCAGCCAGTTGCGTGGCGAATAGTCGCGATGGCAGGGCACGCGCGTGGTGCCGTCGAGCCGCTCGAACGCGGTGGATTGATCGGCGATCCACGAGCGCGTGTCCGTCTCCACCAGGCCTTCGGCTCGGGTGATCCAGGCGGCCGCGCGTTGGCGCAGCGCCTGGCCGAGCGGGAGCGGATCGTCGTCGGCCACCCGCAGCGCGTGCAGCCGCGCCAGCCAGGCGCCGGCGCGGCGATGGAGATCGCAGGCACGCTGTGGAGCGAGCGGCAGCTCGGCGGCGACGGTGCCCGGTAGCGCCGCGAGCAGCAGCGCGTGTGGCTGGCCGTGGTGCACCGCGAGCAGCTGCGGCAGGTGCTCGAGCTGCGGACCCCACCGCTCGAGTGCGGCGCGTTCCTGGCGGAACTTGCGCGCCTGGCCGTGGGCCTTGCAGAAGGCGCGTCGGTCGCCGGCGCGCAATTCCCACACGGCCGACGCGGCGTGTTCCCAACCACGGAAGTCGACCCGGTCGCAGGCACCGAAGCAGGCTTCGATCCAGGGGCGCAGGGTCGGCGGCAGCGCGGTCATCGCGCCAGCCTCGCGATATGCCTGCGCAGGCAAGCCGCCGGCCGGGCGTAGGCGGCGCGGTTCGCGTCGGAGGGTGGCCGCATTCGCGTCGGGCGCGTCGCCGGGGTCTTGTTCCGGCCGTCGTGCGGCTAGCGTCGGCACTTCGGAGGTGATCATGGACTACCGTCGATTCGGCCGCAGCGGTCTCTACGTCTCGCCATTGGCGCTGGGGACCTGGCGGCTGCAACGCACGCCCGAGGCCGAGATCCCGGGTCTGATCGGGGCGGCGCTGGATGCGGGCATCAATCTGATCGATTCGGCGCCGAATTACGGTGACGGGAAGGCCGAGGAGTGGATCGGTCGCGCCATCGCCGAACGCGGCGGGCGCGATGACATCCTGCTGGCGACCAAGTGCTCGGGTCCGAAGCCGCGGGCGCCGAACGGCTTCAATTGCACCCGCCGCAACATCGTCGCCTCGTGCGAGCGGAGCCTGCGGCGGTTGCGTACCGACTACATCGATCTCTACCAGGTCCACTGTGTCGAGCCGGATGTGCCCGCCGACGAGACCCTGGCCGCGTTGAGCGACCTGGTGCGCGCTGGCAAGGTCCGTGCCATCGGGTGCAGCAATTACACCGGCTGGCAGATGGTCGAGAACCAGTGGTGCGCCTGCGAGCGCGGTTATGCCCGCTTCACCAGCGACCAGAGCTGCTACAACCTGCTCGATCGTCGGCTGGAGGCGCGCTGTTTTCCGGCGATGGCGACCTACGACATGGTCGAGCTGGTGTATTCGCCGCTGGCCAGCGGGCATCTGACCGGGAAGTACCTCGGTGGCCACGACGCGATCCCGAGCGACGGGATCTACGGTGGGATGAGCGCGGAGAAATACGATCAGGTTTACAATCCGCAGATGGTCGCGGCGCTGGAGGATCTGCGCGCGGCGGCGGATGAACGCGGCGTGACCATGACCCAGCTGGCGCTGGCTTTCGTGCTCGACCAGCCGGTGGTCGCGGCGGCGATCATCGGGCCGCGGACCCGCGAGCAGCTCGACGAAAACCTCGGCGCGCTCGATGTCGTGGTCGATGATGTGCTGCGCCAGCGCTTCGATGCGATCTGCAAGCCGGCCGAGAAGATCTTCGGCCCTGGCTTCAACCGCTACAACCACGGCCGGCCTTCGGCACGCTGGCGCTGAGGCCTCAGCCCGTCGCGCGGCGTTCGGCGATGGGAAACACCGCGCAGGCGTTCTCGCGGCAGATCATCCGCGCGAGTCCTATCGCCTGGGTTTCATCGAGCAGTCCGTCATCGACCTCGGCGCAGAGCGCGCGAGCGAGATGGCGTCGGGCCTGGAGCGCGTAGCCGGCGACCATCACCGGCGAGTCGGTGTCGCCGCCGAAGCCGAGCAGCTTGTTCGCCGGCACGGCGTGGACGAAGCGACGCACGAAATGTCGCGTGCCGGCCGGGTCCGCGGCCCAGGCCCAGCACAGGTCGGCGAACACGTTGGTGTAGTGCTTGGCCAGGGCGAGCATCTGGTCGGTGTAGACCGGGCCAGCGTGCAGCAGCACGAAACGCGCGCGGGGGTAGGCCATCAGCAGGTCGCAGAGCAGCGCCGGATCGGCGTGGCCCATTTGCATGCGGTTGTTGCCGGTGTGGTAACCGGTGTGGAGCTTGAAAGGCAGACCATAGTCGATCGCGCGTTCGACACAGCGGGCCCAGCACCAGTCACCGAGCACCCGGTGCGTGTCCGCGGTGATGTTGCCGGGTTTACGCAGCAGGGTATCGAGCGCGGCCATGGCGTCCGCATCGCTGCGTCGGGTCCAGGCGAGGCTGCGTTCGCCAGCCGGGGCGGCGCGCAGGGCGACGGTCGTGGGGGCGAAGCGTGCGAAGACGGCGTCGATGCCCTGACGCAGGCTGCGCAGGTCGCACACCTCGATGTCGGTGGTCTCGGCAATATAGGTGGTGACGTACTGTCCGGCGCACAGGGCCTTGCATTCGAGGTCGGGAAAAGCGAAGCCGTCGGCGGTGCCGGTGGTCGCCGTGCGTGGATCGGCGTCGACCTGGAGATGGTCGAGCCGGGCCACGTCGCGCAGCAGCCGGTGCGATTCGTCGCGCTCGATCAGCTGGGCGTGGGTGGCCTGGCCCGCCGCGAGGGTGGTCGGATCGAGCTGTTCGATGCCGTAGACCGCCTGCGCCGCGAGGGCCACCGCCTCACCGTGACCGGTGTGGCGCATCGCGCGCCAGTACGGCTCGACCGCGGCGAAGCGTTCGGCGACGTTCGCGGGATCGCCGGTCTCGAGGGCGGCAACCGCGCTGGCGCTGGCGCCGGCGCAGCGCAGGTCGGCGCGGGCGAAGCGATCGAACAGGGCGGTGAGCACGTCGGGGAAGGCGGTGGCGAAATCGCCGCTCGCGGCGAAGTGCTCGTGGGTGTCGACCAGATCGATTTCGGCGATGGCGGCAGCGAGGTCAGTGTTCATGCGCCCCAGTCTCCGTTCGCGAGGGCCGAGACAACCGCGTTCCGCTCCGCTGGCGCTTGCCCGGCCGGGGCTGGGCGCCACGCTCGGGCGAGGAGACGGAGAATGAACACCTTCCTGCTCGCACTCCAGTCCTACGCCTACGGCATCGGCTGGCTGGTGCTGTGCATCGCCTTCGCCATCATCGGCTTCCGCTTGTTCGACCGCTTCTGTCCGATCGATTTCAAACAGCAGATCGAGGAGAAGAACATCGCCTTCGCCTTGATGGCGGGGATGTTCCTGTTCGGGCTTACCTTTGGCATCCTCTACCTGGCGGCGCATCTGTCGTGAGCGCGATCGCGGTTCGCCTGGGCACAGCCGCGGTCCGCGGCCTGCGCGCGACGGTCCGGGCCTGGCGCTGGTGGCTGATCGCGCTGGCCCAGTTGGGAATCTGCGTCGTGATCGGACTCTGCGGACATTACGCCGCCGTTCCGCCGCCGACCCGCTCGGCCGCAGCGCATCCGCTCGACCCGCTGATCCGGCGCGCGGCGCGTACCCACATGCCGCCGGATTGGGACTGGCGGCTGTTCAAGGCGATGGTGGCGCAGGAGTCCGGCTTCGATCCCGAGGCCCGCAGCCCCGGCGGCGCGGTCGGCCTGACGCAGCTACTACCGGCCACTGCCCGCGCGATGGGCCTGAGCCGGGGCGGGTTCTTCGATCCGGCCGCGAATCTGGCCGCCGGGGCACGCTATCTGCGGCGGATGTACGATCGCTTCCATGCCGTGCCCGATGCCCCGCCACGCTGGCGTCGCACCCGCCTGGCGATCGCGGCCTACAACGCCGGCCCGGCCCGGGCCCGGCGCGCCTTCGATGCCGCTGGCGCGGCGCGCTGGACGGCGGTCGCGCCCGGCCTGCCCGATTCGACGGTCCACCATGTCGAGACCATCGTCGAGCAGTATTACCCGCGTTTCGCGGCCGAGCCCGATCCGGGCAGCGGGCCGGCGCTGCAGCCGGTGGAGCCGCCCGGGCGTTGGGGCGGTCCGGATTTCGCCTTCACCGGGTGGCGTTCGCGGTTGCGGTTGTGGGACCACCACGGCTTCCATCGCCGCGCGCCGACGCCATAGCGCGATCGGTCGCCCCTGCTTTGCGCTGGGCGCGGGCGGCGGTCGGCGTAGAAGAGCGCCATGGCCGGACGTCATCCGATCAAGGCGCTGTTGTTCCGTCACGTCCTGCCGGATCCGGTGCATGTCCTGCTGCGGCTGTGGACCGCCACCTGGCGCTATCGGGTTCATGACGAGCGTTACTGCCGTGCGGCGATGCGTCATCGTGATCCAGTGCTGGCCGGCTTCTGGCACGGCAGCCTCGGTCTGCTGATGCCCTATACGGCCCGCCCGTGGCGCGGGGTGTGGACCGGGATGATTTCCACCAGCCTCGATGGCGAATTGCACGCGCGCGTGGCGCGCCGGATGGGCTACCGTGTGGTGCGGGGCTCCTCCGGCCGTGGCGGCAGCCGGGCGATGGTCGCCTTCCTGCGCGCGGTGCGCGAGGATCCCGGCAGCCCTCTGTCGCTGGCAGTGGAGGGTTCGCGCGGGCCGCGCGAACAGGTCCAGGCCGGTGTGCCAGCGATCGCGGCCAAGGCCGATGCCTGGTTCCTGCCGGTGGCGGCGGCGGCCCGGCCGGCCCTGGCGCTGCGTAGCTGGGACCGCTTCATCCTGCCCTTGCCCTTCGCGCGGGTCGGCGTGGGTTTCGGGCGACCATTCAAGCTTTCCCCGGCCGCCGTCGCCGCGCGCCCGCAGGCCTGCCGCGAGCGGATCGCGCGGGCCTTGCGGCTTGTCCAGACGGGTGTCGCACGCGAAATCGCCCTGGCCAGCGACCCCTCTGTCTGAAGGAAGCATCACCCTTGAGCTCTCCATCAGAGGGGGCGCTGCCCCCTCGCGCCTTCGGCGCATACCCCCCCGGCCTCGGTCGGGGTT
>JBEPXK010000292.1:0-5395 GCA_041641915.1 Planctomycetota bacterium | reverse complement strand
TTGTGGGCGGAGGCCCACCTTGGCACCCGGACCCGTCAGACAATGCCGGCTGGGGCGATGAGACCACTAGCCCGGATCCGTCATGGGATTTCGTCGCGAAAGGGCGCAGCGTGCTGCCAGCACGCTACTTCGTGACCGAGGCCGACCGAAGCATAGCAGCGCTCTGTGAGGATCGGTCGACCGAGGGAAGTGCCGTGATGGCAGTGCGACGTGTCCTTGTAGCAGAAAGACCATCAGGGATGCGGGCTAGCCAGATGTAGACAAATGCCGACCAAGCGCTAGTATGCGGCGCGTTCCGTACAAATCGTGAGAAGATCACGACTTCCCGGAGAGCGCCATGGCCACCGTCGATCGCCGCAGTTTCCTCATCGGCCTCGGCGCCTGCGCTCTCGGCGCCTGCGCCCGCGCCGCCCCCACCGGCATCGCCCACGGCCTGCGCTATCGCATCCGATCCGGCGACACCCTCTCGTCGATCGCCCGCCGGGCCGGGATCCCGCTGCAACGGATCATCGCGGCCAACGATCTGCGCGGCATCCATCTGCGCCCCGGCGCGGTCCTGTTCCTGCCCGGCGTACGCCGGCTCGGCCCCGACCCGCTCGCACCGCCGCCGGCCGAAGCGGTGCCAGCCGTGGCGCAGCAACCCGATTACCGGTTGGTGTCGCGCCGCGACTGGGGCGCGCCCCCGATCAAGGCCAACCACGATCCGATGCGCGGCGTTTCGCGTATCACCGTCCACCACACCGGCCATATCGCTGGGATGGACGCGCTCTCGGATCGGCATCTGGTGCAATCGATCACCCGCTACCATCGTGACCACCAGCACTGGGCCGACATCGGCTATCACTACCTCGTCGGCCGCGACGGCACGGTCTACGCCGGCCGTCCGCCACAGATCCAGGGCGCCCACTCCGGCGGGATCAACAACGAACACAACCTCGGCGTCGCGATGATCGGCTGCTTCGACTACGCCCTGCCGCAACGGTGCCAGCTGCGGGCGCTCGCGGCCCTGGTCCGCGACCTCACCCACCAGCACAGCGTGGGTCGCCACCGCGTGCTCGCCCATCGCGACCTGAGCGTGACCGACTGCCCGGGCGATGCGCTCTACCGCTGGTTCCGCCACAACCGCGACAGCGAACTGGCCACCCGCAGCTGACCCACTGCGTGAGTCGCACGACGGGCAGCGAGCGACGCGAGCCGCTCAGTGACCATGCTCCGGCTCGCCGCATCGATAGCTGCCAGACGTCGCGTCCAGCACCGAACGACAACCGCGTACATACACCCGGTCGCAGCGGTGGCCCGGACCAGGAAGCACGTTACCGTTCGACCGCATCCCCGTTACCTGAGCAACCACCGATCGCGAGGTAGCTCTGTCGATGCGTCCTGCCATTTTGCCGCTTCTGCTCGTCCTGGCCGTGCTCACCCGCCCATTGCCGGCACAGAGCTGGCCCATCGACCTCGCCCTGCACGAGGACGCCTGCCAGGTCATCGCCCTCGGCCAGCAGGACCTCCGCAGCGTCGACGCCCTCCAGCTGAGCTGGCCCACCGCCCCCGAAGCCGGCAGCGGATGGATCGAATGCTGCCTGCTGACCAACGACCAGCGCTTCTTCGCCACCGCCATGCCGCTGCTCCTGGAGCGCCACGACGAGGGCCTGCACGTACCGCTGTACGCCGGCGCCTGGTGTGGCGAAGACGGTAGTCTGAGCGCCGATGCCCTGCGCGGTGTACGCCAGCTGTGGATCCGGGTCCACGGCGTCGGCAGCGCCGCCGGCTCACGCGTGCGCGGCCGGCTCACAATCCGCCGCGGCGCCGCGCAGGCGCAGCAGCGCGGCCTCCAGCTGCTCGCCGAGGGCCTTGTCGATCGCGGCCCGTGGCGCGAGCTGCACTTCCGCCTTCTCGGGCCCTTCCCGGTCGATCCACGCTGCACCGTGCTCACGAGCCAGGGCGCGGCGCTGCCCTGCTTCCTCGATCAGCCCTGCGACGTGGTCGCCGGCCGCTGGTATCCCCGCGGGCCGACCCGGTTCACCCTGCGCCTGCGCCACGACGAACCGCTCGCGGCCGGATGGCGCGTGCGGGTGGGCCCGGCGGACGCACCGCTGTGGACCTCGCCGGACCTTCCGGCCTACGACCGGGTCGTCGCGCAGGTCGCCCTGCCACAGGACCCCGCTGGCCTGCTGCCCCTGCCCACCAGCCCGGGCTGGCGCGGCCACTACGTTCGCATCGGTCCCGACGGCGCGCGTCAACGCCTCCGGGGCTGCTGTGACGGCCCGGCGCTGGCGCCGATCCTGTTCTGGCGCGAATCCTGGACCGGCTTCCGCGGTCCGGCGGCCATCGGCCATCCCTACGCGGTGGCCTTTGACCGCGCGCTGGCCAGCGGCGTCGCCGCGATCGACCTCCTGCCGCAGCGGCTGTTCGAAGAGCAGGGCGCCTTCCGCTTCGGGCTCACGCCGCTGCATACGAGCGCCGGCGGCCCCTGGGCCGCACCGCAGGAGGCTTTCGCCGAGCCTCGCGCACTGCAACAGCTCGAACATCATGCGCGCACGATCATCGCCCGCGCGCGTGCCGCGCCCGAGCTCGCGGCCTGGCGCGTGAGCTGCGTCCAGAGCGCCAACAACCCGGACCAGCGTGAGCGGCTCGACCGCTTCGTGCGCACCCTGTGGTCGCTGGTCCACCGCTTCGACGGCCGCGAACTGCACATCCGCCACCCCCAGGCGGTCGACTACGCCAAGGTCGAGCCCGAGCCCGGCCCCTGGTTCAGCTTCGAGCCCGGCGAACCGGTCCTCGATGAGCACCGCTGGATGCTCGGCGTCGCCCCGCCCCCGCCGCCGCCGCTGACCTACCGCAACGTACGCGCCCACAGCGAACCGATCCGCCTGGCCACCGGCAAGGAGGCCCGCGAGCGCCGCGCGCCGACGAGCGAGGCCCACGCCAGCCATGGCAACCGTTCGCTCGCCCTGCCGCTGACTCGCCAGGCGGACAGCAAGCTCGTGAGCGAACCGGTAGCGGTGGTGCGCGCACTCGACGCCAACACCTTCGGCCTCGACCGGCTCGAGCTCGATGTCCTGCTGCGCGGCAGTGGCATGGCCGAGCTGCACTGCTGGGTCACCGACCACCACCACCGTTGGTACCAGCAACGCATCGAGGCGATCCGCGCCAACGCCCCCTGGCAGACCCTGGGCGTCGACTTCTCACCCCATGCCGACTGGCGAGCCGTCGGCCATGACCACCCCTGGACCGGGCTCGAGAAGCGCCGCATCCGCCTGCTCGGTTTCGTCGCCTACCCGCATCACGATCCGGGCGAGCGTATGCGAGCCAGCGTGCTGCACCTCGACCGCCTGCGCCGCTTCGGCTGGCCGCGTGAGCACATCGCGCAACTGGAGGTGCGCGATCTCGATCCGCTCCCCGCGCAGAGCGCCTGCTACGCCAGCCTCGACGCCAGCTTCGACCTGAGCCTGCGTTCGCGCAATCCCTACGACCCCGAACACGCCGATGTCGTCGGCGAACTGCGCACGCCCGACGGGCGGGTCATCCGGCACCCCGCGTTCTGGTCCGAGCCCTACCGCCTGGACCTGCGCGACGGTGTCGAACACGCGGTGCCGGCCGGGCCCGGTCGGTGGCACTGGCGTATCACCCCGACCATGCCGGGGACCTGGGCCTGGCGCCTGGTGGCGCGAATCAAGCCCCGCGCCAGCTGGCGTGCGTGCAGTACGCCATGGCGCGAGCTGACCGTCACCGCGCCGGCGGACGACGCCCTGCTGCCGGTGATCCGCAGCGATGACCCGGCCTGGTGGCAGACCACCGATGGCGATTGGTTCTATCCCATCGGGCTGAACATGCGCTCGCCCGGCGATGCGCGCCAGGATCTGGTTCTGAACAATGCCGGTGCGAAACGCCGCAGCGCCGACTGGGAGCGCCGTGGTACCCGCGCCTATGCCGACTGGTTTGCGCGCATGCAGGCCAACGGCATCGACTTCGCCCGGGTGTGGATGTGCCCCTGGTGGTGCGGTCTGGAATGGGGCAGCGGCTGGGACGAGTTCGGCGGGCTGACCGATTACAACCAGGCCGCGGCCGCGCGCCTCGACCGGGTGATGCAGCTGGCCGCCGAGCATGGGATCTACATCCAGCTCGAGCTACAGAACCACGGCATGACCAGCACCGATGTCGACGAGCAGTGGACACCGACCCCCGAGGACCCCGGCAGCCCCTACAACGTGGTCAACGGCGGACCGTGCGATTCGGCGATCGACTTCTTCCGCGACAGCGAAGCCTGGGACATCCACGCCAAGCGCCTGCGCTACACCGTCGCCCGCTGGGGCCATTGCAGCCACCTGATGGCCTGGGTCCTCTCCAGCGAGATGGAGTTCACCGCGGCGTTCTTCTACGAGGCCTACCGCCCCGGCTACAACGACCCCACGGCCACCAGCCCCACCCTCACCGCCTGGATCGAACGCTCGCTGCGCTGGTTCCGCGAATATGATTTCCTGCAGCGACCGGTGTCGATCCACTTCAGCCATCCCTGGCGCGCGAAGAAGATCTGGCAGATCGACGGCCTCGGCTTTTCCTACAGCAACGCCTACACCGGCTTCCAGCGCGAGATGGGCAAACTCGGCGGGACCTCCGCCGGCCTCGGCAGCGCGATGCATTATTATCTCAACTCGCACTTCCCCCCCTGGCGCCACCAACGTCCGACCATGATCGGCGAATGGGGCGGGCACTGGGAGGAGCGCGACTCCGCGACCCTCGCCGCCGAACTGCACACGGGGCTGTGGATGCAGGCCAACCTCCCGCTCGGCGGCAACGTCGGCTTCTGGTGGTGGCTGTGGGTCGACGCTACCGACAGCTGGGGCGAATACGCCGCGATCCGCAACTACATCGCGGGCGAGGACCCCCGCGGCCAGGACATGCGCCCGCAACGGCCGCGGATCCGCGGCGGCGAACGCAGCGCCTGGCTCTACGGCATGCGCGGCCGCGATCGCCATCGCTACTACGCCTGGCTCGGCGGCCTCGACCGTGATCTCGACCTGGACAACGACGAGGACTGCGGCACCGCCGAGATCGTCACCGGCGAGCCCGGCAGCACCTGGCGCATCGAACGTTGGCATTGCCGCGACGGCAAACGCATCGCCACCACCACCGCCAGCGCCGACGACGGCGGCCTGCTCCACCTCCCGCTCGGCGTGCTCGACCCCGATGCAGCATTCAAGCTCGACCGCATCGAACCGAAGCGCGGGCCGGCGCCCAAGCCGCAGGCCGGGGAAGCGGAGCCGACGAGCGCAGCACAGGCAGACGGACCGGCGCGGACCCAGGAGCCCGACACGACGGGGCCTTGAAAGCGGTGATCGTTGGTCGCGCCCTGGTCGTTGGTCACGGCTCGTGCGCGCCGCCTCTACCCCTGCGC
>JBEPXK010000291.1:0-5411 GCA_041641915.1 Planctomycetota bacterium | reverse complement strand
GCGCGCAGCCGGACCGCGATCACCCGGCCGTCGCGCACCGCGGCATCGACGCACAGCGCCCCCTCGGCGCGCATGCCGGCGATATCCAGCTCACGCCAGTCGCGCGGCAACGCCGGAAGCACATGCAACACCTCGCCGCGCTGCTGCAGCAGCAGTTCGCACACGGCCTGTAGCGCGCCGAAGCCGGCGTCGAGCTGCATGACCTCCTTGCGCCCGTCCGGCGGCAGGCCGGCGTCGGGGATGTAGCTCGCCGGGCCGGGTGGGATCAGCGTGCTGCCACCGGCATAGGCGACGTCGTGCAGCGTGCCGCGCCCCGCATTGACGAAATTCTCGCGCCACCAGTGCAACCACGAGACCGCGGCGTCGGGATTGCCGCAGCGCGCCCAGATCGCCGCGGCCCAGGGCACGCACCATCCGCTCCAGGCACCCGGGCCCTTGTAGACCCAGTGGGCGAGGCTGTCGGCAATCAGCTCGCGGTGCTGCGGATCCTGCGGTGCGATGGTACAGAAGGGGAAGATCGCGCCGAGATGGCTGTGGTGGCGGTGGCTGCCGATCAGGTCCTGTCCGGCCCAGAGCGCGATGCGTCGCGAACGCGACTGCGGGAATTCCTCCCACCGCGGACCCGCGATGGTGGTGTACGGCGGCAGCCGCCGCGCCACCTCGTTCCAGAACGGGTCGCTCGCCTCGTTGAGCACGGCGGCCGCGCGCGGCAGGAGGTCCACCAGCATGTGCACCGCCGCGAGCTGGAAGGAGGCGTTGCGGCCCCAGGCATCGACATTCGAGCCCTTGAACTCCGGCGAGACCGAGACCGGCAGCGCGAGACTGCCATCGTCCTGCTCCTCGAGCATCGCGCGATAACCGGCGAAGGCGCCACGCAGCAGCGGCCAGGCGACATCGCGCAGGATGCTTTCGTCGAGGGTGTAGCGGTAGTGCAGCCAGGCCAGCTGGGCCATCCAGGCGGTGCAGGCATGGTCGATGCTGCCGGTCCAGAAAGCGCCGACGACCTGACAGCGATCGTCGACGGCGTGCGGCAACATCACCGCCTCGTCATCGGCGAAGAAGGCCGCGGCGTTGGCGCGCAGCCGCGGCCACCAGTCGCGGATCATCGCCCACATCGGCGCGAAGTGATCGGCGCAATTGGTCGGCAGCGCCGGGGCGTAGATCATCTGGATGTTGATGTTGAAGTGGTAGTCGCAGGACCACGGCGGCAGCTGATAGTCTTCCAGGAAGGGGCCCTGCAGCGTACAGGGCAGTCCGTGCGGCGGCGTGGCGCAGGCCTGTTTGTACAGCCCGTAGGCGACGATCTCCTGCAACACCGGATCGGGCAGGCGCAGGCGCGGTACCCGCTGCCAATACGCCGCCCACCACGCACGCCGCGCCGGCTCGAACGCCGCCGGATCGGCATCGGCGGCCAGCTGCGTCGCGCGCAAGAGCGGATCCGCCCCGCCCAGGGCCGAGGCCAGACGCACCGCTGCGTGCGAGGCTGTATAAGCGATGGCCAAGGGGGCGTCCTCGGGCAGCGGCTGGACAAACCCGCTGCCGGCGTCGTTCCACCGCGGCGGCTCGCAGCCCATCGCCGCGAGCTGCTCGCCGGTCTGCTCCCACGACGGGGCCAGGCGACAGCACGGCGCCGCACCGAGCGCCGGATCACAGGCGAGGCGCAGCAACTCGGCGTCGACCGCCTGGCGCAGCACCAGCGTGCAGGTCTGCCCGGCGTCATCGCTGCAAACGATCGCCAGCTCGGCCTGGCCCAGGTCGAGCTCCGCGCGCAGCGGTCTCCAGGACCCCGGCAGCGACAGGTGCAGCGTACCGCCGCCGACCTGATGCGGTCGACCGCTGGAGCCCTCGCTGTCGATCCCGAAGGCCACACGCAGGCCCGACTCGTCGCCGGCCTCGAGCAGCTGGCGCACCTGGGTGTAGGTGGTGCGGGCGGTGAAATCATTGCCCCCGCGATGGTCCCAGAAACCGGCACGCCCGACGGTCAGCGACAGCTCGCCGTCAACACCCCAGACCATCGCCCCCTGCACCCCGTTGCCCAGCAGCGGACCGGCGTGCGGCCGGTCGATGGGGAAGTTCCAGACGAGGCGGGTGTCGTTGGCCGCAGCGGGCGATGGTGCATGCATGCCGCGGATGCTAGCCCACCCGCCGCGCTGATCCACCGCCGCGGCGACGTGCCTCGCGGCCGGAATGGCCGATTCATTCAATCGACTATCGCTTGGCACGGCGGGGCGGATTCCCTATATGATAACCGGCCTCTCGCACTTCGCCCAGCGCCGACCCCCCACGGAGAGCTACGCATGCGCGCCCTGCTGCTGAGCCTGATCGCCCTCGCCGCCGCCAACGCTGCCGATTTCGTGCCGGCACCGGTGTTCCAGTACCGCGTCGAGACCGACTTCGGCGATCACGCCTACCTCTGGATCCCCCCTGAATCCACCGACCTCGCCGGCATCCTGCTCTGCGGCATGACCGACGCCGAGTTCACCCTGGTCCGCCATCAGGACATCCGCGACGCCTGTGCGCGCCAGGCGCTCGGCATCGTGTGGTTCAACGGCGGCATCGGCGACTTCCACGACGATCCGAAGAACAAGGAGGGGTCGCTGCCGACGACGCTCGACAAAGACAAACGCCAGAACGTCGACCACGCACTCGCCGCGCTCGCGGCGGTCTCCGGCTACGCCGAGGTGGAACACGCGCCGTGGATCACCTTCGGCCATTCGACCGGCGCGCTGGGCGCACGCAATCTCGCCTACTGGCGCCCGGAACGGACCATCGCCGTCTGGTATTTCAAGGCCGGCGACCTCTTGCGCAGCCCCGGCGCCGGTTGGGAGGCGACCGTACCGGCTGACGCGACCGCCGTCGCCGACCGCCTCCACGGCATCCCGGTGCTCGGGATCACCGGCGAATACGAGGAGTTCGGCCCGGACGGGGCCAAACCCGAGAACGACGGCGCACCCTGGACCGCGGCGACGCTCGGCCTGCGCGAGGAACTGCGCACGCTGCGCGCCAATGGCTCACCCGCGGCCCAGGTGGTCGACCCGGGCGCGGGCCACCACACGCTGCACGCAGGCGTGATTAACGTACTCGCCACGGCGATCGACGCCTACGTCCCCCTGCGTGTGCCCGCAGACACCTACGCCGATGCCGGACCGATCGACCTGCTCGCGGTCGATACCAGCTCCGGCTACCTCAGCGACAGCGACTTCGAGCTGGAACCGGGCCTGCGCTCGACCACCGCGCCGGTGGCCACCTACATCCATCAGCCCGATGACCCGACGGACCCCGCCTACACCGAGCCCTACTGGCATCCCGACCAACCGCTGGCCACGGCCTGCGACGACCTGCACTACGGGCCGAAGCACGACGGCCGACTGTTCGATGCCGCGCATCACGGCGTCGACTTCGTCGGCGAGGGCTATCCCTATTCCATCAACGATCCGATCCAGGCTTTCCAGGCGGTCAACAGTGCCTGCTACGGCACCGGCGCCGGGAGCGACGGCAGCGCGATCGAGCTCACGGCCGCGTATCGCGCAAACGAACCGCAGAACTTCAACAACACCCCGCCCGACGGCTGGAGCGTCAGCGGCCTGCCCATCACCTGGCGGACCAACGCCTTCGGCGCCTGGCAACTCGATCAGAGCGCCGACTACGACGCCGCCAGCGAGAGCCGCACGGTGGTGCTCAGCCCGCGGCGCGACGGCTGGGGCCTGGGCTGGCACGCGTTGCCGAAGGAGATCCGGAAATTGCAGGCGGTGGCGCCGGCCGGCGATGCCGACGGCACCACCTACCGCTACAGCGAACGCACCCTGGTCATCAGCGATCCAGCGTTCGCCAATGCCACGGAGCAGGCCACTTCCACCTTCGCCCAACCGGCGGATCGCTCCCCCTTCGCCGCGGCCGAGGCGGTGACCAGCAGCTGGAAATCCGGGCTGGAACCGGTGCACTTCGTCGCCTACGGCCCGGCCCAGATCCGCCGCGACGCGAACGGCGACGAGTTCCTCCACATCACCGAGGTGCCCGCCGGCGCCAGCTACCCGATCGAGGTGGCGCTGGTCAGCTATCAATGGGGCGATCTGACGGATGGGTCCGCCATCGCCCCCGGCGCCGAAACGCGCACCTTCCTGATCAGCGCCCGTACCGTCAGCTGCGTGGTCAGCGAAGCCGGCACAGCGATCGAAACCACCGTCCACGCGCGGCAACAGGAACAACTGCGCTACGAGGCCACCGACCAGACCCACGACGTCGGCCCGCTGGCCATCGAGGCCAACGCGACGCTCACGTTCAGCCGCCTCGATACCAACGGCTGAAGTAACTACTCAGGCCCATCGGGCATGAGTAGTTACCCGCCTTTTTCGGGCCCCATCGCGGGCGATGGGGCTGGCGCCAGAGGGATGGTGGGCGGATAGAATCGGCGCAGCCGATCCGCCCACCCAGGGATCGGAGATGCCGATCCCTGGGAATCCCGACAAAGCCAGAGGGGTAGGTCCATTCGCTTGCGAATGGACCGTAGGGGCGAAGCCCCTGAGTAGTTACCGGCTGAACGCCACCCACGGGGATCCGGAATCCAGCCGCGCCCGACTCAGGGCATCTGGAACAGGCCGGGGATGTCGTCGGACTGCTCCTCGAGCTGGCCATTCTTGTCGCGCTCCTGGCGCAACACGGCGTAACGCAGACCGGTGCTCTTGCCGCACTCCGGACAGGCCAGCACCTCGGCCTGCACACAGGGATACTCCTTGGCCGCGAGCGGCGGCAGAGCCAGCAGTTCGCGGATCGACGGTGTCCGTCCGCTGGGGCTCAGGTCGGCGGTGAGGGCGAAGAAGCGGGTCTCCGCCACCGTGCACCAGTTGACGCAACGCTCGCAGAACATCTCCCGGGTGATCCCGCTGGCGGCGATGAACACCGGTCCGCCAATCATCACCACGGCCTCGACCGCCCAGATCAGCCACAGCATCCCGCCCTTGACCGTGCCGCCGAACAGCTCGTACCAGCCGGTCGTGTTGATCGCGTTGACCGCCCGCCACAGCTCCCCCGGTACCATCAGCTCGCTCACAGCGGGCGCGGAGTCGGCGAACCGTGCGATCAAGGTATAGACGAAAGCGACCCAGGACAGGTACCACGCGACAAGCGACACCACCGATGCGGCCAGCAGCACGAAACCCTGATTGCGGCACTTGCCCCGCCGCGCGGCCCAGGCCAACGTCATCCCGAGCGCGAAGGCGTAGCCGGCGAGAAACAGGACGTTGACGTAACCGATCACCGGACACCAGACCAGGATCACGGCGTAGACCACGGCCATAACAACGCCCACCGCGAGGCCGACCGTGGGCATCAGCCAGCAGGCCGGGCCCAGGGCACCGGAGTGGGTATAGACGATGGGATCAGAACCGCTCATGCTCGTTCCCCAACAGCGCTCG
>JBEPXK010000290.1:0-5426 GCA_041641915.1 Planctomycetota bacterium | reverse complement strand
CACAGGGGGTTCGGGGGACGAAGTCCCCTGATGAAAGAGCGGAAAGGTGGGCCGGAGCCCTATGCTCGCAACCCTTGGGTTGCGGGCGGAGGCCCACCTTGGCTCCATCCTGCGGCGCCCACTGCCTACGTCCGGTCGTCACGCGCTCAGCCCCATCGCCGGATCGCACTGCCCGCCGAAACGCAGCACCAGCGAGCCGACCTCCTGGCCGCTGAGGGCAGCGACCGCCGGACACTTGACGGTGAGCGCGAAGAAGACCTCGCGACCGCAGCCTTCGAGTGTTTCGAAATTTCCCTGCCCCTTGCTGATGACCAGATCGGCTGCGGCGAAGGCCGCGCGCAGCTCAGCGCTGCAGGCGTCGAGCACGGTTCCCGGCGCATCATCGCCCGAAGCGATGACCGGCATCGCCGGGTCGATGCCGCTGGGAACGAGATCGTCGATCGTGGCATCGTTGAGGATCGGGCCACCCCGGACCACCAGGGTCACCCGGCCCGTCGGCAGCTGGTCGAGCACCAGGCGGTCGAACACCAGCTCGCCCGCGTTGTCGGCAACGTAGAGGATGCTCTGTGCGCTGGCGAGGCGCTCGCGCAACCGGACCAGCGTGTGCTCGCATACAGGCGCGTTGGCTGCCGCGCGCAAAGCCGTGACGATCGCCTTCGCATCCACATCCGGCCGCAGGCCGGCATCGATGATGTTGCCTGCAGCAGCGATCCGCAACGCCGCGGTCAGGGGATCGGGATGGGCCGCGACTTCGGCCGCCATTGTCGGCAACAGCTCGAGCGCGGCGGCGGTGGTCGCGGCCTTGATCGCGGCGTAGGGGTCGCCGCCGCACAGCTGCCGCACGCGGCGTTGGATCGCGGCCGCGATCATCGGCGGCGGCCGCTCGAGATCCGCGTCGGCCGCGATCCGCAGCGCGTCGCGCACCAGTCGCTCTTGGGCTTGCGGGTCGTCGGCAAACACCCGTTCGGCCACCTCCACAGCCATGCGCAGATGGCAGGTGAGACAGGCCAACGCGGTGCGCATCAGCCCTCCACCCTGTCGAGCTTGGCGATCCGCCGCTGGTGACGCCCATTGGTGAAGCGAGCCGTCAACCACACGCCGACGATGTCCAGCGCCATCATCACGCTGACCTGGCGCGCGCCGAGGGCGAGACAGTTGGCATCGTTGTGTTCGCGCGAGAGACGGGCGGTGTCCAGGTTCCAACACAGGGCGCAGCGCACGCCGCGGAAGCGGTTGGCGGCGATGGCCTCGCCGTTGCCCGAGCCGCCGAGAACGATGGCGCGGTCGCAGGCACCGGTGGCGACCAGCCTCGCTGCCGGCATGACGAAATCCGGGTAATCGCAGTTCTCCGGTCCGAAACAACCGCAGTCCTCGACCGCGTGACCCTCTTCGAGCAGCAGGGCTTTGATTCGCTCCTTGAGCTCGTAGCCGGCGTGGTCGGTGCCCAGTGCGATGCGCATCCGCCCCCTCCTCGGCCGGACCCTACCACCGGCCGGAGGGTTGCCAATAGGGCAGGAAAACCGCGCTGGGGCGTGACCGCGTGGCCGGCTGCGAGGTCACTGCCCGGCCGCGTCCTTGTCCGCTTTCGTGTCCTTGACGGCCTTCTGCGAACCCTCTTCCAATCCATCTTCCGGCTGGGGCTGCGGCTGCGGCTGCGCGCCGCCATCGGCTTCCTGGAGGCGCTGTTCGAGTTGGGTGATCAGCTGGCTCAGGCGCTGACCGGTCTGACTGTCGGGGTCGAGGTCGCGCGCCTGCTTGAGGAAATCGATCGCCTGCTGCTGTTGGCCCTGCGAAAAGACCACCTGCGCACGCGTACTGAGCACGAGCTGCTGCGCCTGCGGCGTCCCGGCGTACTGCTCCATCATCGCCGCCCAGTCGGGCACCTGTTGCTGACCGCTCTGCTCGTAGGCCTGCAGTGCCGCCGTGAGCTGCTGGTGCGCCGCTTCGACCAGTTCGCGCTGCTCGTATTTGCGTTTGAGCCCGGCCTCGTTATTCGCGTCAGCGACGATGATCTCCTCCATGATGCCTTCGTAGAAGCCCAGCGCGATGCCGCTCTGAGACAGCGACTGCAGCACCGCGTCGAGCGCACGTGCCTTCTCCACATCACTCAGCGCCCGAGCCGCCTCCAGCGCCTCATCGCGCTCGACCCGCTGCTGCTGGAGCTTGTCGAGATGCGCGACGTAAGCCTCGGCCCCGCCCTCCTGGTATCCGGTCCGGGCGTAGGGTCGGCCCTGCGCATCGGCGAGGTAGATGGTCGGGAAGCCCTGGACGCCGTAGCGCTCCTGCAGCTCCTGGTTGCGCGCCTTGATCTCCTGGCTCTGCTGCTTCTGGCGCGGGAAGTCGATCTTCACCGGCACGAAGTCCGTGGCCGCAGCTTCGCGGAAGGTGTCCGTGGAGAACACCTCCTCATCGAGCTTGATGCACCAGCCGCACCAGTCGGACCCGGTGAAATCCAGCAGGAGGTCCTTGTTCTCGGCGGCGGCCTGTTTCTTGGCCGCAGCGAAATCGGTGGTCCACAGGTCCTTCGGGGCCTCGCTGCTGCATGCCACCTGTGCCAGAGCCAGCACCAGGATGAGCGTCGGGGTGAGTGTCGTGTGGGCTCGCATGATCGATCGCCTTTCCCATCGCGTGATCGCACGGCGCCCCGAATGGACGCCGTTTCCGCTTCTACGCCGCAACCGCTGTGCGGTTTGACCCGGCAACGCCGGTACGCAGCCGGGCGCGGACGTGGATCACTGATCCTGCAGGGACACCGGGGCCTCTACACCACTGTTTCGCGGCACCCCACCGCTACGCAATCGACCCCGAGCCGAAGCCCGGGGTCGCGGATGGATCGACCGGAGCCGAAACGGCTTCAGGCGAAGTGCGAGAAGGCCTTGTTGGCCTCGGCCATGCGGTGCGTGGCCTCGCGCTTCTGGATCGTGGTGCCGGTCTTGTTGTAGCAGTCCATCAGTTCCTGAGCCAGCTTCTGCGCCATCGGCCGTCCCTTGCGCGAACGCACGGCGGCGAGGATCCAGCGCACGGCGAGGGTCTGCTGCCGATTGGCCTTCACCTGTACCGGGACCTGGTAGTTGGCGCCACCGACGCGCTTCGACTTCACCTCGACCATCGGCCGGGCGTTATCGAGCGCCTGCTCGAAGACCTTGAGCGGGTCGATCTTCATCTTGTCGGCGATCAGCTCGAGCGCGTGGTAGAACACCCGTTCGGCGGTGCTCTTCTTGCCGTCGCGCATGAGGCAGTTGATGAACTTGGCCACGCCCATGCTGTCATAGCGGGCGTCGGGCTTGATGCCGGGGCCGGTGTACCGGAAAGCGGGCCTGGCCGCGGCGCCGAGCTCATCGCTGTCGGAAACGGTGATCGATCCGTCGGGGTTGACCTTGACCGCCTTCTGCGGGTCGCCGGCGCCGGCGCCGGTGGCCGCGTTCTCGACTGTCTCGTCGGCCTGGCCGGACTGTTCGTCGCGCGCGCCGGCCTCTGGGGGGGTGTCTGCCATGGTTTCGTCCTCGTTTACTACGACTCCGGGCCGGGTGCTTCCTGGTGACGAGACCAGTACTCCGCCGCGGAGAAGGGTGGATGGGGCGCGCCGCGGATCGGCGCGCCCAGCTTACTTCTTGGGCTTCTTGGCGCCGTAGAGCGAACGACCCTGGGCCCGTCCCTCCACGCCGGCGCAATCCATCTTGCCGCGCACGATGTGGTAACGCACACCGGGGATGTCGCGCACACGCCCGCCACGCACCAGCACCAGGCTGTGCTCCTGCAGGTTGTGCTTCTCGCCGCCGATGTAGGCGGTGACCTCCTTGCCGTTGGACAGCCGGACACGGGCGATCTTGCGCAGCGCGGAGTTCGGCTTCTTGGGCGTGGTGGTCTTGACCTGCATGCACACGCCGCGACGGAACGGATTGCTGTCCAAAGCCGGGGCATCGCTCTTCTGGCGCTTGGACTTGCGTCCGTGCCGGATCAGCTGGTTAATCGTTGGCACTGGCTACCTCCTCGGAAGGGGCGGGGGTTGTAGCGTCTTCCATCTCCGGCGCAATCGGTTCTCCGTGCTTGGCGATGTGTCCCTCCAGATAGGAGCGGAAACCGGTGCCGCACGGAACCAGATGTCCGAGGATCACGTTCTCCTTGAGGCCCTTGAGCTTGTCGACGCGTCCGGCGAGAGCGGCGTCGGCGAGCACCTTGGTCGTCTCCTGGAACGACGCAGCCGAGATGAAGCTCTCCGACTGGAGCGCCGCCCGGGTGATGCCCATCAGCTTGGGAATGTAGGTCGCGGGCTGCTTGCCCTCGGCCAGGGCCTTCTGGTTCTGATCGCGGAGGATGATCTTGTCGACGATCTGGCCCTGGAGGTAGGGCAGATCGCCTGCATCGACCGCCTCGACCTTGCGCAACATCTGACGGATGATGCATTCGATATGCTTGTCGTCGATGGTCACGTTCTGCGCGCGATAGACCTGCTGGACCTCGGCGAGCAGGTAGTCCTGCAGGGCCTCTTCGCCACAGATACGCAGCAGATCCTTGGGGACCAGGGTGCCGTCGACCAGCGGATCGCCGGCCTTGACCCGGTCACCCTTGTGCACCCGGTAGTGCTTGCCCTGGGGGATCGAGTGTTCGACCTCGGTGCCCGCGTCGCCACGGACGATGATGGTCCGCTTGCCGCGCTTGCGCTCGCCGAAGTCGACCACGCCGTCGACTTCGGCCATCACCGCCGGGTCCTTGGGGCTGCGGGCTTCGAACAGCTCGGTGACCCGCGGCAGACCGCCGGTGATGTCGGTCGGGCCACTCATCTCGCGCGGGGTCGAGGCCAGCAGCGTGCCGGCGCCGATCTCCTGGCCCTCCTCGACGCGCAGGGTCGCCTTCTCGGGGATCGGATAGTAGGCGACCGGATTGCCCTCGCCGTCCTCGAGAATGATCTGCGGATGGAGATCGCCCTTGCCCTCGAGGATCACCTTGTTGGTGATGCCCGTGGCCGGGTCAAGCTCCTCACGCATGGTGACCTCGGGGATGATGGCCTCGTAACGGACCTTGCCCCCGATCTCACAGAGGATCGGGATGTTGGCCGCCTCCCACTCGACCAGCACCGCGCCGCGCTTGGCCTTCTGCCCGTCCTCGTAATGCAGGACCGAGCCGACCGGCACCTTGAAGTGCTCGAGGTTGCGACCGCTGGCATCCTTGACGATCAGCTCGCCGTTACGGTTGAGCACTACGGTGCTGCCGTCGGCGGTCTTGACTGTGCGCAGGTTGTCGTAGGCGACGGTACCGGCCTTGCGCGCCTTGTAGCTGGTTTCCTCGGACGCGGTTCCGGCCACGCCGCCGATATGGAAGGTCCGCATCGTCAGCTGGGTGCCGGGCTCGCCGATCGACTGGGCCGCCATCACACCGATGGCCAGGCCCATCTCCGCAACCGCGTCGCGCGAGAGGTCCTTGCCGTA
>JBEPXK010000289.1:0-5428 GCA_041641915.1 Planctomycetota bacterium | reverse complement strand
GGACCAGACCATTGGCGTGCGCGAACTTCAGCGCCTCGAGCACCTGACCGCAGATCTCTCGTGCTCGATCCTCGGCGAAGGGCCCCTCGTCGCGCAGGATCTCGCGCACGCTGCGGCCGTCGACCAGTTCCATGCTGAAGAACAGCAGGCTGTCGGCCTCGCCGACGTCGTGGACGCCGATGAGGTTCGGGTGCTGCAATTTACCGGCGTTGCGCGCCTCCCGCAGAAAACGTGAGCGGAAATTCTCGTCACGGGCCAGCCGCGGGGCCAGGACCTTGAAGGCGACATGACGGTTCATGCTCAGCTGCAGCGCTTTGTAGACCTGCCCCATGCCGCCCTTGCCGATCAGGCTCTCGATGCGATAGCCGGCGATCTCCTGCCCCGGCGCGAGCACCTGTTTGCGGTTGCGCGAGCGGTTGCGGGCGAAGACCTCGGCATCGCGCTCGATCCGCGATCCGGGTGCGGTCGGCGCCTGCAGGTCGACCTCGCCCGGCGACGCGGCCACCGCCGCGGGCGAGCCACTCGACCCCGAGCTTTCCACCTGCAGATGGTCTGGCACTCCAGCGGCCACGATCTCGTCGGCGACCTCGCTCTCGCGCGCCACCTGCCCCAGACAACGCTGCAGCGCCTGTTCGACCAGCGCGGGTGACGGCGCGAGGACCCGCGCCCGCTGCTCGAGCAGCGCGACGATACGATCGCGTGCGGTCGTCGATCCGGATCGCTGGGACATGCGAGCATTCTGCTTCGCGCAATGGGCTTGGACAAGGGCTGAAACGGGGACGCTTCTTCTCAGAGGGGGCGCTGCCCCTTCGCGCGCTCACGCGCACCCCAGCTGCGCTTGCTCCTCGCTTGCGCTGCGTCGGCCCGGTGGCCCCACCGGGGCCCGGTTATCGCTGCGCGAGGCCGGTTCCGCCCTGCGGTCCATTCACATCGCCATGCGTTCCGCCGTGTGGGGTCACCTGTCGCTGCTCGCCACTCGCCGCGCGTCTGCCCAGCCGGGCTCATCCCCGGCGCAACGGCGAGCTGAGATAGAGCGCAATCGCACCGGCGGCGGCGGCGTTCAGGCTCTCGCTCTGTGCGGCCATGGTCAGGGTCGCGCGGTGGGTGCAGCGGTCGAGAACAGCCGGGGGGATGCCGTGGGCCTCGCTGCCGACCACCACCCAGCGGGGACCGGGTCCGAGATCTTCGATGCGCTCGCCGCCGGCGACCACCAGGGCGACCACCGGAGCGACGCTGGCCAGGGCTTCGACATCCCGCGCGGCCGGCAGCGGGAACAAGCGCACCGCGGCCAGGGCCCCCGCGCTGGCCTGGACCACCTTGCCGGCATACGGATCGACACCGCCGATCATCGCCACCTGGGTGAAGCCAAGGGCCACCGCGGTGCGGATGAGGGTGCCGACGTTGCCGGGATCGGTCAGTCCGGCCAACACCAGACCGCCGCCGGAGAGATCGACGGTGTTGCTGTCGCGCGCCATCGGCAGCGAGAACTCAGCGAGGTACCCGGACGGCGTGCGGGTCTGGCTCACCCGTTCGAGCACTCGCTGCGAGATGGTGCGCATGGCTCCGCGCCATCCCGACGGCGGTTCCAGGTCTTCGCGCAGGTAGAGGCAGCGCGGAACCCAGCCGTGGTCGAGGAAACCCTGGATGACCCGGCGTCCCTCGGCGAGGAAAACCCCCTGCGCCCGGCGCTCGGCGCCGCGATGCAGACGCACCAGGCGCTTGACCTCGGGATTGGCGGGGCTTGCAAGCGATGGCAGCATGGCGATATTCTCGCCATGGGCTGCGCTGTGCAATGCCACCGCGCCCGCCCATTGACCCCTGTGCGGAAGGAACCACCCTTTCGCGCTTCTTCTTTTCTTTCGGCCCGCTGGACTGGGGGCCTGCTGTTGGGGAGCGCACATGGATGGACCGCGCATGTCGGATGTCATCGTGGAGAAGGCTTTCTGCCAGCTCTCCCCGGATATGGACAAACAAACGGTCATCGCCACGTTGGCCCGCTCGCTGGCCACCGCGCGCCGGCTGAAGGCGGCAGATGTCGACACCGTGGTCGAGGGGGCGCTCGCCCGCGAGGCCATCGGTTCCACCGGCATCGGCCATGGCATCGCCATCCCCCACTGCCGCACCGATGTGGTCAAGAAGATCAACTGCGCCTACGGCCGCTGCCCCGAGGGAGTCAACTTCGACAGCCTCGACGGCGAACCGGTGCACAGCGTCTTCTTCCTGCTGACCCCGCCGGATCACAAGGAAGAGCACGTGCGCCTGATGAAGAGCTTCGCGGCCCAGATCCGCAAGGAGCACTTCTGCGAGTTCCTCCGCCAGTGCACCGACCCCCAGGGCCTGCGCGACCTGCTGCAGGAGTTCGAGCAGGCCTGAGGGCGCGACGCCCCCCGCCCTTGCGCGACCGACCGCAATAACGGCAGGTGCGCTGTCATCGACGGGTCCGTCAGAGGGAGCGCTGCCCCTTCGAACGGCAAGAACCGTCGCCAACGGTCGGCCGAACGAGGGGTGCTTTTCGCAGAAAATGGGCCCCGGGGCGGAACCGGCATCGCGCAGCGATAGGTGGCCCCGGTGGCCCCACCGGGGCCGACGCAGCGCAAGCGCAGCCCCGCAGCGAAGCGAAAAGCAAGCGCCGTTGGATGTGCGCGTGAGCGCGCGAGGGGGCAGCGCCTGTTCTGAAGACGGTTTCGCAGCAGTTGCGTCATGGGCGATCGGGGCTAGCATCCTCGCCCATTTACGGGTCGCTGCCCGCCCCTGGGGGCCGGCGGCCGCCGAAGGACAAGGCGAGAGAAACACATGCAGGCAACAGTCGAAGATTGCGGCACCCTTCGCAAGCGCATCACCGTCTCCTACGAACCGAAGGAGGTCGCCGCGCGCGAGGCGAAGCTGCTGCAGCGGTATGCCGGCCAGGTGCGGATGAAGGGCTTCCGCCCCGGCAAAACCCCGCAATCGGTGGTCAGGTCGCGCTACGGCAAGGCGGTCGAGTCCGAGGCGCGCGAGCAGCTGATCAAGGAAGCGCTCGAGAGCACCATCAAAGAGAAGGGCCTCGAACCGATCGGCCCGAGCGACATCGAGGCGACTTCCGAGGACAACGGCCTGTCCCACACCGTCGCCTTCGACGTGCGCCCGACCTTCGACCTGCCCGACCCGAAGAGCCTCGACCTGCCCAAAGACGACACCGAGGCGTCTGACGATGAGATCCAGGAGGAGCTGGACCAGCTCAGCCGGCGGATGGGCAGCTACACCGACCTCGACGGCGAAACCCCGGTCGCGGCCGAAGATGTCCTGATCCTCAGCGGCCGCATCACTTCCGACGACGAGACCGTGCGCGAGGTCCAGGACCTGCACCACATCCTCGGTAGCTACCCGCTCTTCGGCGTGGAAGCGACCGAGATGATCGAGAAAGCCACGGGCAAGACCGTCGGCGACGAGGTCGCCTTCGACACCACGCTGCCCGAGAACTTCAAACCCGAGGAATGGGCCGGCAAGCCGGCGCACGTGAGCGTGAGCATCCAGCAGGCGCAGCGCCTGACCCCGGCCACGATCGACGAAGCCTTCGCCACCCGTCTCGGCGCCGAGAGCCCCGAGGCACTCAAGGAGCGCGTGGCCGACGCGGTCAAGGGCCGCAAACTCAACGCGCTGATCGAGCAACAGAACACCGCGATGATCACCCAGCTGATCGAACGCTGCAGCTTCGAGGTGCCGCCGCAGCTGCTCGAGACCCTGGTCGACCAGCGCACCCAGGCGGTCATGGCCAGCCCCGAGAACGCCGACAAGGAAGGCGAGGAGAAGGAGCAGGCCGAGCGCGAAGCCCGCGAACACAGCCGGGAACAGGCCGAGCGCGAACTGCGCGAGCTGCTGATCATGGACCGGGTCGCCGACGCCTACGACGTCAAGGTCACCAACCAGGACTTCCAACACCAGTTGATGATGGCCGCCTACCAGAGCGGCCGCAAACCGGATGAGCTCGCCAAGCAGCTCCAGGAGACCGGCCAGATCCACGAGGTGGCCGCCGACATCCGCCAGCACAAGACGCTCGAGATCCTCCGCCAGCTGAACGAGGAATCCGAGGCCGATACCACGCAGGCGACCGACGAGACCGGCAGCGCATCCAAGAAGAAGAAAAAGAAGAAGGCCGAGGCGGACGCCGAAGCGTCCGAAACCGCCGCCAACGAAGAGTGAGGCCATGGACACCGACCGACTCGTCGCTGACGGGCGCCTGGTGGCGCCCGCGATCGATGCCGCCACCCCCAGCGCGCCGGAACTGAAGGCGGCGCTCGCGGGCACGAACGACCCGGCCCAGAGTGCCGCGCTGGCGATCATCGCGGGCCGCACCGCCTGCGCCGAGGCCATCCCCGAACTGGTCGCGTTGCTCGACCAGGACGGCCTGCCGGGCCGCGCCGCGGGCTGGGCCCTGGGCCGGCTCCCGGCCCAGGACGCGGTGCTCACCGCGGTCCACGACGGCAGGCTGGATACGCGCGAGAACGGCTATGCCGCGCTCGCTGGCATCGCCGCCAACGGCCTTGCCGACGACGGGTTCGAAGCGGGCGTGATCGGCTGCCACGAGATGGAGATGCAGCGCGCTGCCGCCGGGCGCACCGGCCTGGGCGAGTACGCCTGCCGTGCGCTGGCCACCGCCGGCATCGCAGCGGCCGGACCGTGCATCGAACGCACGCTGGCCGACGATCCCTACAGCGATCGCTACGAATTACAGCGCCTGGCCAAGGCGATGGCCGACCGCGGCTGCGACCAGGAGACCCGCGATGCCCTCGCCGGGCCGTGGAGCGACTACTTCGCCGACGATCTCGCGGCTCCGGCCGAGCCCGAGGCCGCAACGCCGCCGGCTGTTGACGCCCCACTGGCGGGGCAGGGCGAACCCGGCCTGGCTGAGGCAACCGCCGAGGAGCCCGACGACGACGAGCAGGACGCCGCGGCCCCTCCGCCGATCGACTGGTCCGGTTTCGCCAGCAGTCCCCAGGCCGCCGAGCTCGACCCCAATACGGTCCAGCTGGTCGCGCGGGTCGGCCCGATGCTCGAACAGCTCTCGCTGCAGGCGGTGCGCGCGCCGCTGAGCGATCTGAGCGACCAGGAATTCGCCGCGGTGCTGCTGCAGGTGTTGCCGCAGGCCCTGCCGCCGCAGGCGGTGCAGGCGGTGCTCAGCCCGGCCGGACTCAACGCGCTGCAGGCGATGGCCAGGTGGCTGGTCGCAACCCAGGGCGCCAGCCCGGGCATGGTCGACGCGGTCAAGATGGTGCGCGAGACGATGCGCGAACAGATCCGCGCCTCCGGCATGCTCGGCGGCCCGGACTACAGCGATCCGGACGAAGCACCCCCGGCAGAATAGCCCGCCGGGGGGCAGCGACCGCCCGTCATCCGCGTAGCGTCGTCAGGCTGCGCGATGAGCCGATCGCGCCGGCGGCTCGCCGGCGCG
>JBEPXK010000288.1:0-5442 GCA_041641915.1 Planctomycetota bacterium | reverse complement strand
CCCCAACAGCGCGAGGATCAGATACTGGAGTTTTATGGTCCATCCGGCGCCAATGTACACGCAGGCCAGCACGGCGATGTTGACCACGCTGCCGACCACGCGGAGGTCACCCGGCAGGCCCGGCACGGTGGCCAACAACACCTCGCTGAAGCCGATGACATAGAGTGCGACCGAGATCGCCTGCGAGATGTAGAACACCAGCCCGATCGCCCCGCCGGCTTCGATGCCCAGGCTGCGGCTGATCATGAAATACGCACCACCGCCCTCGACGCGGGAATTCGCGGCGATGGCCGAGAGCGAGAGTGCAGTGATCAGCGTGATCGTCTTGGCCAGGAGCACGATCAGCAACGCCTGCCAGATGCCAGCATTGCCGACCACCTGGCCGAAGCGCAGGAACATGATCACGCCGAGGATGGTCAGGGTGCACGGGGTGAACACCCCGCCGAAGGCCCCGAAGCGGCGCTCGCTCGATGGCGTTGCGGCTACGCCCACCGCCCGGCTCCGGGCCCGCGGTCGCAGCGGCGCATCAGCCGGCCACCTGGTCGAAGATCACGCCCCATTCGCTGCCCACCACCACCAGCGGGGTGCTGGGGCTGATGTCCTCGAGCCCGCGCACCGCCGCCACCAGCTGCGTGCGGTCCAGCTGGCCGTCGGACTGCGGTAGGCGCAGCGGGCGCACGCCCCAGTCGAGGGCGAGCCGGCGCCACTGCACCGCGTCAATACAGCCGGCGATGCAATCCGCGCGCGGCACCCGGCGGGTGATCAGGCGCGACAGACCCTGATCGCGCCCGTCGATCGCCAACGTCGCCGCCGGCAGACGGCGAACCATCGCCGCCGCGGCGTCGGCCAGGGCGAGCAGCACCGGATCGACGGTGTCATCACCGGCGTCGCGAGCGCGGAGGTGGATGCTCAGCTCGGTCTGGCGGGCGATCCGCCCCATCATCCGCACCACGCCGACCGGATCGCGACCGACGGCGGTTTCGCCCGAGAGCATCACCGCATCGGCGCCGTCGAGGATCGCGTTGGCCACGTCGGCGACCTCGGCCCGGGTCGGCAGCGGCTCCTCGCGCATCGATTCGAGCATCTGGGTCGCGACGATCACCGGCTTGCCCGCGGCCATGGTCCGGCAGACCAGGTCCTTCTGCACCATCGGTAGTCCCTCGATGGGGATCTCCAGGCCCAGGTCGCCGCGCGCGATCATCACCGCGTCGCATGCGGCGAGGATGTCGTCGAAGTCGCGCAGCGCGTCGACGCGCTCGATCTTGGCGATCAACAATGGCGTGGCGGGGGCCAGCATCTCGCGCACCCGCCGCAAATCATCGCCGCTACGGACGAAACTCAACGCGACCATGTCGACGCGGTTCTCGCGCAGCCAGGCGATATCAGCCTCGTCCTTGGGGGTGAGGCTGGGCAGCGAGATGCTGCGCCCGGGCACGTTCACTCCCTTGTGCGGCAGCAGCCGGCCACCGATCACCACGCGGCAACGGATCTCGCCGTCGACCACCGCCTCGATGCGGAGCCGCAAGCGACCGTCATCGAGCAGCACCGTATCCCCGGCCTCGACCTCATCCGGCAGCCCGCGGTGCGATACCGTCGCGCGGCCAGGGTCCAGCCGGCTGGCCTCGGCGGTCGCCAACACCAGGCGATCGCCTGGCGAGAGATCGATGCCATCGCCCTCGGGCCCGACCGCACCGATGCGGATCTTGCCGCCCTGCAGGTCGGCGAGCACCGCCACCGGGGACTCGGCGCCCACCACAACCGCGGCGAGCAGGTCCAGATGCGCGCGATGGGATTCGTGACTGCCGTGGCTCAGGTTGAGCCTGACCACGTCGACGCCGGCCGCGACCATGCCGGCGAGGACATCGTGCCGCGCGCTGGCCGGACCGAGCGTGGCGATGATCTTGCTGCGGGCCGGCGGTTCCGGCACGATCTCGTTGAGCACCGGCATGGTCCCTCCTCAGCTCGCCGCCGGCTTCGCGTCGTCGGCAGGCCGGGCCCCGGCGGCCCGACGGAAACGGGTCACCTTCTGGATCGCGACGTTGTTCGGCACCGTCGCCCGCGTTCCGTCGTCCTGCTCGAGAACGATGTAGAACAGGGTGATATCGACGATCTTCCCGCCGACGTCGCCGATCTCCGGGAAGGAGATGCGATCGCCAATGCGGAAGGGAAAACGGAAAAACAACACGATACCGGCGGTGATGTTGCTCAAGATCGACCAGACCGCAAAGAAGGCGATGCCGACCAGACCGAAGAAACCGGCCGAGAACACCCACACCCCGCGCATGTCCACCCCCCAGATCAAGGCGAGCAGGAACACGGACAGCAGGATCTGCACCAGCCCCAGGGCCTTGGAGATGACGTTGCAGCGGGCGGGGTTGGCTTCGTGCTGCCGCTTGACCTGCGCGATCAACCGGACGCGCACGGCCGCGAGCAACAGATGCAGCAGCACCACCCCGCCGGTGAGCGACAGCTGGATGATCAGTTGACGGTCCATGGCTTCCATCCCGATCCAACCTCCTCACGCGCGCGGCGCGGCACCCAGACATACACCGAGAGGGGGCGCTTGTGCAACCGGTGGCTCGTGCCTAACCTGATCGCATGGCCGTAAACCACCGCCCCCTCCACGGCGTGCATCATCTGGTCCACCACGCGAATGCCAGTTCCACCTCCGCACCGACGATCGGCGACAGCGCGCATGCGCACGACAGCCCGGTCGCTCCTGCCGGTGTTCACCGACATGAATCGACCCGACGACCCGACTCGGCGCGCCCTGCCGCCAGCCCCCGCCCGGACTGATCGATGCTCCACGGCCGCGCGGGTCTGACCTGGATCAAGCTCGGCACGCCAGCGGTGCACTGGCCCAAGCACGATCACGACTACCCCGAAAGCCGGCACAACCCACGCCATCTCCTGCCCGAGCACGAGGCGTATGCTCGCGAGGTCGCGCAGACACGACGGCGCTGTCGTGCCTGGATGCTGATCGGCCTCATGCTCCTGGTCGTCGGCACCGGCCTCGGCCTGGGGGTGCTCTGGGTGCGCGGGTTCGACCTCGCCACGACGATCCTGCTGCTCGCCGCGCCGATCGGATGGATATTCATCACCCTCCACCGACAGGACCTGATGCTCACCCTTCTGCGCCGGGGGCAGTGCCTCAGCGTGGTTGCCGGTGGCCACACGGGGCCAGATCTGCGTTCGCTGCATCGGCGCCTGCATCGGCGTCAGCGTCTCGCCGCCGCCTTTCTGCTCGGCGCCAGCACCGCCCTGTTGCTCCTGATCCTGATGGCCCTGCACCGCGCCGACGCGCCCGACGAACAGACCTGGATCAGCGACCCGGTCTGGCTGAGTATCGCGGCGGTCGTCGGCATCCTTGCCAGCGCGGTGACGCTGCTGCGTCGTCGCCGGATGCGCCAACCACGCTCGGCCCCTCGTCGCGTCGCGAGCCGAGCGAACACGCCGAGGGCCATGAGCGAACCCCACGCACCCCAACCCACGCACCTGCTGCGCCACGAACTGGCGACCCGCCGCGCGCGCGCGCTGAGAGAACGCATCCGGCTCCACCGCGTCTTGTTCTGGGTCCTGCTGCTCCTGCTGCTCCTGACCTGTCTGAGCCTGATCGGCGTCGAGAACATCAGCCGGGCTTACGGCATGGTCCTGGGCATGGCCACCGCCCTGCTGATCCTGACCGTCAACAGCGCAACCATCGCCTTCACCCGTCGCGGCCAGAAGGCGGTCGGAGAACCGCGATGAGCAGTATCGCCCGAGGCTTCCTGCCGTGGGGGGCGGAGACGGCATCGCGTAGCGATAGGTGGCCCCGGTGGGGCCACCGGGCCGACGCAGCGCAAGCGCAGCCCCGCAGCGAAGCGAGGAGCAAGCGCAGCTGGGGTGCGCGTGAGCGCGCGAGGGGGCAGCGCCCCCTCTGATGGAAGCCTCATATCTGCCCATCCGGGGCTGCGCATATGTTCCACTCTGCTTCAGACAGACCACTAGGCTCGCAACCTTTGGGTTGTGGGCGGAGGCCCACCTCAGTCGCCGGGTGACAGGTGCTGCGTGCGTTGGCGCAGCGAGTGTTCCAGGCGGTTGAGGCGCATCTTGCAGGCGCTCAGGCCGATGCCGAGTTCGGCAGCGACCTGCTTGAGGCTCTGGCTCTGGAGGTACCGCAGTTCGAGCAGGCGGCGGTCCGCGGGGGGCAGCCGTTCGAGCAGGCGGTGGAGGGCGTGGTTGTGCCCGTCGGGGTCGGGGAGGTCTGGTTCGCTGGCGGTCGCCGGCGGCGCCTGGTGCAGGTGCCAGTGGCGGAGGCGTTCGGCGCGCAAGCGGGCGTTGCGGGTGAGGCAGCAGTTGACGGCGATGCGGTGCAGCCAGGTGCCGATGCGGGCCGTGCCGCGGAAGCGGTCGACCGCCTGCAGGGCCCGGAGGAAGACCTCCTGGGTCACGTCTTCGGCGTCATCGGGCTGGAGCAGGCTGCGGCGGCAGGCGGCGAGAATGGCCGGCAGGTGCTCCGCGACCAGCTGATCCCAGGCACGTTCCCGTGCGGCGTGGTCGGTGGCGAGCAGCTGCAGCGCGCTCTGCGACCCGGTCCAGGCAGACGGGCAGTTCGGTAGCAGAGAGGTGGTCATGTGGCGACGCTCCGGGTTCGCGATTCTCGGCGCCCCGCCGGCGGGTCGGGGGAGCGGGCATCGTCACGGGTCGGGTACGTGTCGACGGGGCGCCTGGCATGCCGCGAACAGCGATACTACGTCGGTGGCGATGCCGCGTTACCGCCAATCAGTCCGGCGGGGGTGATCGTGTATCGCAGGGCAACGCACGCGCTGGGGACGGCGGAGGCGAAAAGATGTGACCTCGGGTCCGGTGGCGCGGTCCAATTCATATCAGCCGCAATCCCGTGGCTGCAGCCACCCCAAGGAGAGGCCCATGCGCCTGCTCATTCCCGTCATTGTCCTGGCCATCGCGCTCGCTCCCGCTTGTGGATTCGGCGCCGAAAAGGGCAAGGTGGAGGGCGAGATCATCGAACTCGTCGACTCCGGTTTCGTGGTCCAGCCACAGGCCAAGAAGAACGCCGAAGCGGGCGATCCGGTCACGGTCCGGGTCGAAGAGGATTCCAGCATCACGCTGAACAAGGAGAGCGCCGAGGTCGATGAACTGGCCGTTGGTGACATGGTCAAGGTCAAGGGCCAGACCGACGCCGATGGCGTGCTGGTGGCCAAAAAGGTCGCTGCCACGCGTCCGGAAGACGACACCGACGACGAGGACGACGGTGACGATGAGGACTACGACGAGGACGACGGTGACGATGAGGACTACGACGAAGGCGACGAGTAGTACTGCTGCTGTAACTACTCAGGACCATCGGGCATGAGTAGTTACCTGCCTTCTTCGGGCCCCATCGCGAGCGATGGGGCTGGCGAGCGAGGGATGGTGGGCGGATAGAATCGGCGTAGCCGATCC
>JBEPXK010000287.1:0-5448 GCA_041641915.1 Planctomycetota bacterium | reverse complement strand
ACTGGGGCGGAATTGGTGCTTGACGTCCAGCCCATAGATGACGTCCAGCCCATAGATGAGGGAAGCCTCAAGCAATCGAGGCACTAGCGGTGGCGTTGCCTGCGAATCCGATACCCCGGATCACGCGGGACCGGAGGACCGGGTCGACATCTGGGTACCGGAGGCCAGCCGGGGACCAACACGGCGCGCGGCGTTGCGTAGGCGCAAGCGAGTGCCGTCGCGGGTGCAGACGTGCACGAACCATTGCCGTCGGGTCCGGCGGCGCGATCATCGGTCCGGCTCGCGGGCCGTCATCTCTTGCTGATCGAGGAGCGCATCGATGAACATTGTCGTCGTCGGAATCAACCATGCTGGGACGTCCTTCATCCGGACCGTGTTGTCGCAGAACCGGGAGCACCGCGTGGTGGCGTTCGACCGCAATGACAACATCTCGTTCCTCGGCTGCGGCATCGCGCTCTCCGTCAGCGGCGTGGTCAAGAACGTCAACGATCTGTTCTACTCGAACTGCAATGAGCTTGAGCGTCTCGGCGCCGAGGTGCACATGGGTACCGAGGTGGTCGCGATCGACACCGACGCCAAACAGGTGACCGCGCGCGATCTCGCCAGCGGCGCGGAGCAGGTGGTCGCCTACGACAAGCTCGTCTACGCCGCGGGTTCGTGGCCGGTGGCCTTCGATGTGGCCAACAGCGACCTGGAGAACATCCACGTCTGCAAGCTGTTCCAGCATGCGGCGACACTGATCGAGAAGGCCGATGCGCCCGGTATCGAGAGCGTGGCGGTGATCGGCGCCGGCTACATCGGGATCGAACTCGCCGAAGCCTACCGCGAGCGCGGCAAGAAGGTGACGCTGGTCGACCTGCAGGAACGGGTGGTGCCGGCCTACTTCGACAGCGAATTTACCGACCGGTTGCAGGCCGACATCCGCGAGGCCGGGGTCGATCTGGTGCTCGGGGCGCGGGTCACCGGCTACGAGGGTGCGGGCGGTAAGGTCGAGCGCGTGTGTACCGATCGCGGCGCGTTCGCCGCCGATCTGGTCATCCAGTGCGTCGGCTTCCGCCCCAACACCGAGCTGCTGCCCCAGGCCGACCGCTTGCCCAACGGCGCGCTCACGGTCGATGCGACCATGGCGACCTCGATCCCGGATGTCTATGCCATCGGCGATGTCGCCGCGCTCCACCACGCCGCCGTCGGCGAACACCGGCACGTGGCCCTGGCGACCAACGCAGTCAAGACCGGGGTGGTCGCCGCGAGCCAGATCAACGGCGTCGAGCAGTTGCGCTTGGAGAGCATTGCCGGGACCAACGCCATCTGCGTGTTCGGCAACAAGCTTGCGAGCACCGGTTTGAGCGAGACCGCGGCGCGGGACGCCGGGCTCGAGGTCGCCGCCTCGTTCTATTTCGACAACGACCGGCCGGAATTCATGAACGACGTCGAAGAGGTCGGGGTCAAGCTGGTCTACGAGAAGGACAGCCTGCGCCTGGTCGGGGCGCAGGTCGGCTCCTACGGCCAGGCCAGCCACACCGAGTGCATCTTCTACCTCTCGCTGGCGATCCAGAAACGGCTCACGCTGCTGGAACTGGCGATGACCGACGTGTACTTCCTGCCGCACTTCAACAAGCCGTTCAACTTCGTGATCTCGGCCATCCTGCAGGCGCTCGGGCTGAGCTACATGAAGGGCGAGAGCCGCTGAACGGTACCGGACCGGGGATCAGTCGGCGGCCCGGCCGCGCACCACGGTGGCGGCCGGATCAATCTGCTGCTCGCCGCTGACCGCGAGCCGGCAACCGGGCAGGACCCACATCGTCGCGCCGGCGGCGAGTTCCAGCCGCGCCAGGCGCACCAGCGGCGCGGCGATCAGCACGCGGGCGTCGGGCGCGACCGTGAGCGCGAGGTGATCGCCAGCGCGATCGTCGTAACGCGTGCCGGCGGCAGGATCGCTGTAGATCCGCAGCAGACCCTGTTCGACCACCAGCCGGGCGCCGGGGCGATAGCCCTGCTGCCCCTCGAGCGAGAGCATCGCCGGCCCGGTTTTGGTGATGGTCACTCCGTCGCGCGTGGTGCGGAAGGCGCCGGAAGAGACGAATGGTCCGCCGTTGCCGACGCTCAGGCAGTCGCGCAGCTGGCCGTGATGGGTCAGCGGCGCCTGGCAGTCGATGGTGCCGTCGGCGGCGAAGTCGATCTGTGCGGCGTAGTGGTGCGGGTTGCTGCTGACGACCCAGCGCGAGGGGGTGTCGCCCTCGAATACCACGTGTCCGTTGTGGTAGATACCGCCGCGACCATCCGGGCGGCTGTTGTAGGGCAGGCTGTGCGAGCGATGCGTTACCAGGGTGGCACCGCCGAGCCGGATCGTGCCCATCGCGTCGGCCACCTGCGCGCCTCGGGTGCGGTCGCTGACGAAACCCGGCGCGAGTTCGAGCGTGCCGCTGCCATCGCCCCAGACCCAGAGCTGACGGGTGAAGAAATTCCGGTCCATGACGAAGTCGAGATGGGCTTCGGCCTCCCAGACCATCCGCGCGTGGTCGCGCAGGACCAGCATCGGGAAGTCGGCGCCCAGGTCGGCCTGCCACGAGCCGCCGAAGCGCAGTTCGGTGCCGGCGCCGTGGACCCCGAGCAGGGTGGTGGCGGTGCTGTTGCCGCTGCGGATCGCCGCGTTCAGGCGCGTGGTGGTACCGGTCGCGATGTGCACGCCGTCGGCGAGCATCTCGTCGCTGTAGCGCTTGACCCGACCCTGCTGCACGATGGTGGCCACCGCGGCCACCGCGGCCGGGTCGCGCAGCCACAGCGCCTCGTCGCGTTTGAAGTTCTGGGCAATGTCGCTGGCCGCGACCGTGCCGAGCGCGAGCCAGACCAGACAGCAGCAGAACGTACGGTGCATGGCGGATTCCCCCAGGTGCCACCCCGGCAGGTGCGCGCCGGGCAGGATCCGAGCCTGCCGTGTCGCGCGGTGGACCCAAGGCCCAACCGCGGCCGGCGGTGGCCCGCGGCGGCGCAGTTGTGCCTCCGCGCCGAGCCCGGAAGGTGGGCGGCATGAGCGAGCACATCACCCACACCGTGCAGGCCGATGACTGCCGTTTGCTGATCCTGGGCGACGATGCGCTGAGCGCGCAGAGCGTGGCCGCCGCGCGCGAGCGGTCGGACCTGATGCGCGCGGGGGCGATCAGCATGCGCGGCGATCACTGCAACCCGGCCTTGTTGGCGCATCTGCGCCAGGCGCGCGAGGCCGGGCTCTGGGGCGATGAGGAGCGCGACATCCTCGCCTTCGTGCTCGGCTGGGTGACGCATCGCGCCACCGATCGTCAGTTCAAGCCGGTGTTCCGACGCTACGATCCCGACTGCCCGCGCAAACCCACCGACTGCAGCATCCATCACGACGCCTTCCTGTTGCGCGAGCGTCTCGCGCTGCACTACGGCCCGGTGGGCGTGGACTGGCCGGCCGGATTGGATCGCGAGCGGCTGCAGCAGCTGTTCACCGCGCTGACGCAGGGCGCGTTGGTGAGCCTGCACACCGTCCGGCCCGACGAGGCCGATCCGCTCGCGTGGATCCGTGGACGGCTGTTGCTACACCGCCGCGCCTACGTGGACCTGGAGCGCCTGGTCACGGCCGCGCTCGAGCCGGACCCCGATCAGGTCGAGCGGTTCATCGTCGCTCCCCGGTTCTACGATCACGATGACCCCATGCTGCGCGCCTGTGCCGCCGGTGAACCGGTGCGTCTGCCGCAGGTCGATCGCGCCGGTCCACTCGACCACGATCGTTGTCTGTATGTGCGCGCGCTGATCCAGGCCTACCGCTACGTGCTCGCCGCCGACGCCTACCTGACCGGGCGGATCGATTCCGCGGCGCTGGAGCAGGCGCTCGAGATCGGCCGGCCGGAGATCGATTTCACCCGCGTATGAATCGCACCGGCCCTGAACCCCAGGACGCGGGCGAGCACGCCTGCGCGTCCGTTATCGCTCACCGTGGGAGGACCCCATGCCGATCATCTATATCGACGCCGACGCCTGTCCGGTCAAAGAGGAGACCTACCGCATCGCGGGCCGCTATGGGGCGCTGGTGTACGTGGTCGCGAACAGCTGGATGCGGATGCCCGATGATCCGCAGATCCGGCTCGAGGTGGTCGGCGATGGTTTCGACGCCGCCGACGACTGGATCGCCGCCCGCGCCGGCGCGGGCGATGTCGTCGTCACCGATGACATCCCGCTCGCAGCGCGCTGCATCGAGGCGGGCGCGCTGGTGATCACCACCCGCGGCGAGCGGCGCGACGCCAGCAGCATCGGCGACGCGTTGGCGATGCGCGAGCTGATGCAGTACATGCGTTCCGCCGGCGAGATCGGCGGCGGCCAGAAGGCGCTCGATCAGCGCGATCGCCGGCATTTCCGCCAGGAGCTCGACAAGGTGCTCACCGCGGCGCTGCGTTGCGGGTGAGCTCACTGGCCGAGCAGCCGGCCGAGGGTCTCCCACCAGGCGATGGTGCTCAGTTCGAAGGCCTGCTGCTGGACGATGCAGTTGGGCAGCGTGGGCGGGGGGATGTCGCCGCGGAAATCGGCCGGGAGCGGGACCGGATCCAGACCGTTGGCGTGGGCCGCGGCCATCGCCCGGCGCAGGTGCCAGGCCGAGCTGAGCACGCCCACCCGGCGCCAGCCGCGTTCGCGGCACAGTGTGGCGAACGCGGCGAGCTCCTCGCGCGTGTTGCGACCCTGGGGCAGGAGGTGGATCGCGCCACGACTCACGCCCCACTGCAACCACAGCGCGCGCGTATCGCGCGCGAGATCGCGGGGCTGGTGCAGCGCGCCAGTGCTGCGGCCGGAGGCGACCAGGATGCCGATGCGTCCGCGCCGCTGAAGCGCGGCGGCCAGGCGCAGGCGGTCGCCCGCTTCGCCGAGTTGGGCGCGGTCGAAGGGGTCGTAGCCGGTGCCGCCGCCGAGCACCAGGACCGCCTCGAGCGGGGCCGCGGCGAAGGGGTCGTGTTCGCGGTAGGGGGCTTCGAGTAGCGCGACCAGCGCACCGCTGACCCAGGCGTTGCCCAGGAGCGTGAACAGCGCCACCAGCAACCCCAGGCCCAGCGCCGGAGCCCGGTGTTCGCGCAGCAGGATCCACAGGCCGAGCAGTGCGAGCCAGATCAACCCCAACGGCATCACCAGCAGACCCAGGGCCTTGCGCAGCTCGAACCAGGCCGGCCAGTGCAGCACCGCTACCACCACCGCGCCGAGGGGGATGGCCCAGGCGAGGTACCACAGCACGCCGGTGCCGCTCATCACGCGTTGGCGCAGCAGCCAGGCACTCATGCCCACGCCCACGAACACCGCCAGCAACCAGAGCATCGCATCAGGCTAGCCACAAGGAGGCGACGGTCCATGCGCAACGCAGTGACGCCGGGGCGGGCCGGTGTCACTCGTTTACGCATCTGCGCAACCGATGTCACCTGCGCAACCGATGTCACCGCCTGCCTG
>JBEPXK010000286.1:0-5452 GCA_041641915.1 Planctomycetota bacterium | reverse complement strand
CCTTCAGAGGGGGCAGCGCCCCCTCTGAAGGAAGCCTTGGATCAGATCGGCTTTCACGCGGCCTTCACGGGGGTGAAATCACGAGGGTGTTCCATTACGTTGGCCACCCCTGCGCTTGCTGGAGTGAGCTGCCGGCATGTTGGCTTCGTTCGCAAAGGGATACGGGTCATGGGCGGAGACGGCGATCGACAATCGAACCCGGATCCGGTCGCAGCGGCGATGGCCGCGATCTTCGACGATCTGGTGGCGTTGCATCGGGCGATGGTCGAGGCGGGGGAGCGGCAGCAGGCCTGTCTGGACCGCATTCATCCGAACCATCGTGCCGGTGCGCGCAACCTCCTGTACTATCTGGAGATGCGGCGACAGGACCTCCGCCGGCTGCAGACCCGTCTTGCAGAACTGGGGCTGAGCTCGCTCGGCCGGGCCGAGGTCCATGCGCTCGACAACGTCGAGGCGGTGCTCGCGCTCGTGCGCCATCGGCTCGCGCGGCCCTGGCCCGAGCGCGGTCCCGACGCGCGTCGGGCGGAGATCGATCGTGCGGGCGGTTACGATCTGCTCGCCAGGCACGCGGAGGCGTTGTTCGGTCCGGTGCCCGACCGACGCGATGTGCGGATCATGGTCACCATGCCGCGCGCGGCGGCCGACGACGGCGAGCTGATCGGTCGGCTGATGGACGCGGGGATGGATCTGATCCGCATCAACACCGGGCACGACGAGCCGGTGGTATGGGAGCGGATGCTCGCCAATCGACAGCGGGCCGTAGCGGATCGTTCCTGCCCCTGCCGGGTGCTGATCGATCTGGCCGGCCCCAAGGTCCGCACCACCCGGTTTCACGGGCCGGCGGCAGACGCAGAGGTGGTCCGCGTCCGGCCCGACGACACGGTGGTGCTGGTCGACGACGCGCGCTGCCAGACGCCGGTGCGCGAAGACGCGGTCCACGTGGGTTGCAGCCACCCTTCGATCTTCGCCCAGGTTGCGCCCGGCGACCGGATCGTGTTCGATGACGGCCGCTTCGCCACCGAGACCGTCGAGGTGGGCGAGGATCATCTGGTGCTCAGCGTCACGCGGGCGCGGACGGAGAAGGGTGAGAAGCTCAAGTTGGGCAAGGGGCTCAACGCGGTCGGGGTGCGCCTGGACCTGCCGGCGCTGAGCGAGGCCGACCACGCGCATCTCGATTTCGTCGCCGCGCACTGCGACATCGCCGGATTGTCCTTCGTCCAGACCGCCGCCGACGTGCGCGCGCTCGACGCGCAGCTCGACCGACGAGATGCCGACGACGTCGGTATCCTGCTCAAGATCGAGACGCCGGTGAGCTTCCACAACCTGCCCGAGCTGCTGCTCACCGCGATGCGCCGGCCGCTGGCCGGGGTGATGGTAGCGCGCGGCGATCTGGCGGTCGAGGTCGGTTTCGAGCGCCTGGCCGAGGTCCAGGAAGAGATCCTGTGGCTCTGCGAGGCGGCTCACCTGCCGGTGGTCTGGGCGACCGAGGTGCTCGAAAACAAGGCCAAGAAGGGCGTGGCCAGCCGCGGCGAGATCACCGATGCGGCGCGGGCCCAGACCGCCGAGTGCGTCATGCTCAACAAGGGGCCGCAGATCGTCGACGCGGTTGCCTCGCTCGATGACATCCTCACCCGGATGCACGATCACCTGCACAAGAAGACCCCGCGCTTGCGCCGGCTCTCGAGCTGGGTCGATCGCCCCCGGCTCACGGAGCTCGACGCCGATTGAAGCGGTCACAGCGCAGTCGATGATCGCGTTATCCGATGATGGCCCATCCCGCGTCTCCGGCCGAACGCCCCGCGCTGCCGCCGGTGTTGCGCCAGTCGCTGGTGGAACACCGGCGGGCGTGGCGGCGTTGCACGGCGCTTTGCGGCGTGGCCGAGGTCGCGCTGGGCCTGCTCTGCGTGGGGTTGGCGCTGGCTGCCGGCGACTGGTTCCTGCGGCCCGATCAGACGGTGCGCAGCGCGGCGAGTGCCGCCGCCGGCATCGCCCTCGCGGCCTGCGCTCTGTGGCGCGTGGTCTGGCCGTTGGTGCGCCCGATGCCCTTGGAACGGGTGGCGCGCGCCTTCGAACGCGCGGCCGGGGGGCTCGATGAACAGGTCAGCTCGGCAGTCGATTTCGTCCAGCATGGGGTCCCGCCAGGAGCGAGCGCGTGGATGGTCGAGCGTACGCTGGCGTTGGCCGCCCGACGCGCGGACGGCTTCGAGCGCGGCGCGCTGGTCGATGTCGCGCCGCTGCGACGGGCGTGGGTGCGCCTGCTGGTGCTCGCGGCGCTGGTGTCCGGTGCGGGGTTGCTGCTGCCGGGAGTGGGACCTCTGCTGGCCCGGGTCGCGGCTCCGGGCGCGGCGATCCCCCGCCCCGCCCTCACCCGCTTGAGGGTCGAACCGGCCGGCGACCGGCGCCTGGCCGCGGGGAGCGACCTGGTGATCACCGCCGAGGCCACCCCGCCGCCGGAGCGGGTCGAGCTGGAGATCGAGTGGGAGGACGGCGTGCGCGAGGTGCTGGCGATGCCGCCGGCTGCGAACGGGTATCGCCGACGTCTGCCGGCGCTCACCCGCGGCCTGCGCTTGCGCGTGCGTGCGGGCGATGCGCTCAGCGCGCCGGTGCGTATCACCCTGGCCGACCCGCCGCGGGTGGTGGGGCTCGAGCTGAGCATCACGCCGCCGGCCTACGCCCACGGTAGCACCCGGGTGGTGAGCGGGGGCGATGCCAGCGTGGTCGCCGGATCGCGGGTCGAATTACGCGCGCGGCTGGCGGGGATACCGGTTCGCCGCGCGAGCCTGCTCACGGCGCGGGGCGGACTGCGGCCGATGCAGCTGGCCGGCGGCGAGGCGCGGATCGAACTCGACCTGCGGCGTGATCTCAGCTACGCCCTGCGGTTGCAGGGCGCCGACGGGCTGCAGGTCGATCTGCCGCAGACCTGGGAGATCACGGTACGCGACGACGCCCCGCCGCGGCTCGCCGTGGGTCTGCCCGGTGGCGCGCCGGAGCTGGTCGCCGCGGACGCGGTCCTGCCCGTGGCCTGTCAGGCACTCGACGATATCGGGCTCGAAGCGCTGGCGCTCGAGGTGGGCATCGGCGCGCAGACCGTGCACCGGCGCCCGGTGGCGCTGGCGCAGCCGTCGCGCAGCCGCAGTTTCACCGACCGGCTTGATCTCGGCGCCCTGGCCCCGGAGCCGGGCGAGACGGTCTCGCTGCGCCTGTGGGCGCGTGACCTCGGCGGTCAGGAAGCGCGCAGCGACGCCTTGCAGCTCCGGATCGGCACGGCGCAGCAGGCCGTGGACCAGGCCCGCTCGCAACAGGCCCGCACGCTGCTGGCCCGGTTGGGCCGTGCCCGCGCGGCACTGGTGAGAGTGGGTCGGGGCTGGTCGCGGGCCGAACAGGCCTATCTGCCCGGTGACGCGGCGATCCATCGCGGCCAGCTCAAGCTGGTGGCCAAGCGCCAGGAGACGATGTCCGAGCGCGTTGCTGCGGTGGTGGCAGGCCTCCAGGCCCTGGGCGCCGGGCGTCCGGCCGATGAACGCAGTCGCCTGGCGCACCTGGGTGGCGCGTTGGCCTGGTGGCACGAACGCGTCGACGGCATGCTCGCCCAGGCGCACGCCGCGGCCCTGGCCGCCAGCGGCCCGGCGGTGGTGCCGGCGATCGAACGCGGCCGGGAGCTGGTCGACCACGCACTCGGCGAACTCGACACGATTCGCGAGCGACTGGAGTTGGTCGTTGCGTTGGCCGAGGCGCGTGCGCTGGCCGCGCGGGTGGCGCTGGCGGAGGAACGTCTGGCATTGACCCGGCGGGTCCTGCGCGGGCAGATAGCCTGGGCTCCGATGCGGGGCCTGCCCGGCCTGCACGCCTCGTTCCATCCGGGCCGTTCCTTCGCCGGTGCGCCGGTGCATACGGCGGCCGCCGTGCCGGACGTGCACGATCAGCGGGTGCCGGGGCTCGGCCGGGAGGACTGGTGCGCGCTCTACCGCGGCGAGATCTACATCCCGGAAGGCGGCGTCTGGCATTTCCGCTGCGTTGCCGACGATGGCGTGCAGTTGCGCATCGGCGGCGAGCCGCTGATCGGCACCGAGGCCTGGCGTGAACAGGCGCCCACCGCCTACCGGGGCAGTCGGGCCTTCAGCCAGGGCTGGCATGCGATCGACCTGCGCTACTTCCAGGCCGCCGGTCGCTCTCGGTTGGCGGTGAGCATGGGCCGCGAGAGCGATCGGCTCGCGCCCCTGGGTCGGGACCGCCTGCGCCATTACACCGACACCGGCACGGCCACGCCGGGGCTGATCGCGGCGATGGCCCGCTTGCCGCAACGCATCAGCGATCAGGCGGCGGGGCGTCTGCAGCGGGATGGCGCGCTGCTCGCGGCCATCCCGCGCGAGTTGGCGCGCCTCGGCGCCGACACCGGCTCCAAGCGGCTCGATCGTCTCGCGCAGGCTAGCGCCGGGAATGGCCGGGCACTCGACGCCTGGCTGGCCGGGCTGCCGGCCGCGAGCCCGGATGCGGTCGCTCTCGAGCGCTTCGCTGCGCTCTGCGCCGCTCTGCAAGCGGTGCCACGCGAGGCCGTGAGCATCCTGCACGCGGCCGTCGTGCAGCGCATTCCGGCCACGCCGCGACCGGTCATGGCCATCGCGGCCGCGGCCAACGTCGAACGGATCGAGCGGCTGCGCCGCGCGCTGGACCGCCGCGGCGTTGCGGCTCAGGACCGCGATCGGCGTATCCTAGGCGTCGAGGTCGACCGTCTGGCGGCAGGCATCGCTGCGCGTGCCCAGGCCGCTCTGGCTCAGGCCGCGGATCCGGAGCTCAGCGCGGCCGAGCGTGCGGCCGCAGCCCGCGCCGCGTGGGTTCTGGTCGCATATCCGGCGGCGACGCTCGCGGCGATGCGGCGCCGCCTGGCGCGTGAACCGCTCGCCGTTGACGATCTGCGACACGATTGCGATCGGCTCGAGCAGGACATGCAGCGCGCGCGCGAGGCCCTGCAGGAGCGCGCGCGCGCGGCGCGCGGCGAGGCGGCGAGCATCGCGCTCGCCGCTTTGCGCCGGATGCAGTCGGCCGCCGGAGCGGGTGTGCGCGAGCACGCGCGCCGGGAATTGCGTGCCGCGCTCGTCGCGCTGTTGCCCTTGGTCGGCGGGCGTGATGGCAAGCAGGTGGCCGAGATCGAGCGGTTCGTCGACGGGGCCTTGTGGTTGGACGATCCCTCTGCCCTGGCCGATCGGCTCGCGCGCTGGGCCGATGGCGGGGCGGAGCTGGCCTTCGCCGGGGCGCCGGTTGCGCCGGAGCGCCTGCTGGATCGGACCGCGGAGCTGCTGGGCGCCGCTGATGCCGCTCGCCGCGCGCTGGGTGGCCTGCTCGCCGGGCATCTGCCCCTGCTCCTGGAGTTGGAGGCCCTGCGGTTGGAGCGTCGCGGCGAGACCCAGCGCGCGCGCGCGTGAGCTGGCCAGGCGCGCAGGCTCGCCGCCGCCGT
>JBEPXK010000285.1:0-5459 GCA_041641915.1 Planctomycetota bacterium | reverse complement strand
ATGGGGCACGAGGTCGTGCTCTTCCCCACGGCGCCCGGCCGGAGAGCGGAAAGGACCGGCGACCGTACCGAGCGTCAGCGCTTCTCCGAGCAGCTCGTGGCGACCGCTCGCACGGCCCTCGACGATGGCGGACTGGATCTGGTGTTCACCTACCTGACCGACGGGATGGTCGAGGTCGATGCGGTCCGCCAGCTCTGCGCCCTGGGCCCGCCATGCTGCAATTTCTCTTGCAACAACACCCACCAGTTCGATCTGGTGCGGCACATCAGCCGGGAGTTCCACTACAGCCTGCATGCGGAGAAGGACGCCGCGGTCAAATTCCGGGAGGTTGGCGCGACCCCGTTGTGGTGGCCGATGGCATCCAATCCGAAGCACTTCAAACCCGTGGACGAAGCCGAGCGCTATGGCGTCGGTTTCTGCGGCGACAATTACGGGCTGCGGTCGCGGTATATGCGGGATCTGCTCGAAGCGGGCATCGACGCTCATGGCTTCGGCCCGGGGTGGCGCGGCGGCTCGATGTCGCCGGTCAGATCGCAGGCCAAGGTATGGAAGTACTGGCTCAAGACATGGCCGTTCTTTGCTACGGACATTCGGGAGCGCGCGGCGTACGACCTGGCCGAACACCTCGGCAAGCGTGCGCTCTGGCGTGCGTGGCCGGACCGGATGCACGGGGTGGTGCCGTTCGAAGATCTGGTGGCCTTGTATGCCCGCGCCCGGGTGACCCTGGGGGTGGTCGAGGTGTTCGACCGTCACCATCCCGGGCGTTCGGTCCTGCGTCATCTGCACCTGCGGGACTTCGAGGCCCCGATGTGCGGCGCGTGTTACCTGACCGGGTGGGTCGAGGAGCTGCCGGAGTTGTTCGAGCCGGACAAGGAGGTGCTCGTCTACCGCACGCGCGAGGAGCTGATCGACAAAGCGCGTTTCTACTGTTCACACGACGATGCCCGCAAGGCGGTCCGGCGCGCGGCCCGCGCCCGGGCATGCGCCGAGCACACCTACGCGCATCGCTACGAGAGCTTGTTCAAGCACCTCGGACTGGGGAATGGTCGGTGACGGCGGGTGCGTTGGTCAGCGTTGTCATTCCTACCTACAATCGTGTTGCCCTTGTCGGCGATGCGATCCGTAGCGCGCTGCGGCAGACCTACGACAACACCGAAGTGATCGTCGTCGATGACGGTTCCACCGACGGCACGCCCGACCGGATACGGGCCGCCTTCCCGACCGTCCGCTTGCTGGTCCAGCGCAATGGCGGCGTTTCTTCCGCGCGCAACGCCGGCATCGCCGCTGCCCGCGGTGCATTCATCGCATTTCTCGATTCAGACGACCTCTGGCACCCTGGGAAGCTGTCGTGTCAGATGGCGGCTTTCCGTGAGGCGGCGGTGGTGATGGTGGGCGCCTTGCCGGGCCATCGCCCTGGCTGCAGGGGCTCTGATGGTGCCCGGGGGGAGTGGATCACGGTGAATCGGGATGAACTGGTGCGGGAGAACCGTTTCGTCACGAGCAGCGTGGTGGTACGTGCGGAAACGTTGCGCCGAAGAGGATGCTTCCGTATCGACCTCGGTTTCGCTGAGGACTGGGAGTTGTGGTGCCGACTCCTGCGCGACGGTGTGGGACGTATCGTTGCTCAACGACTGGTGACGTTGCGCCGCACGGACCCGGGGCTGGCCCGGCACGCTCGGGCGGGAGCGCAATGGCGCGCGTTCGTGCGGGCGATCGCTCGGATTGCCGGGCATCCGCTGCCAGCTGCGGCATGTGTCCGCAGGGCCGGGTGGTCCACGGCGCTCGATCGAGCGACCGACGGCTTGCTGGCGGATGCCTGGCGCATCGCGACGGTGACCATCCGGCGCTATCCGCAACCGGTCGGTGCGAACATGGTGATGCTCGCTCGTATTGGCCATCTCTCGGCGAAGGCCTTCTGGCATCATTCCGGCAGGACCTTGCGGCGTGGAAGCAGAGAGCAATGACGTTCATGTCTTTCGTGGTCGCCACGTACGGCAGAAGGAGCGAGGTCGAGCGCTTGCTCGCATCGCTGGAAGTGGCGTACGGCAGAGGCTACGAAGTGATCGTTGTCGACCAGAACCCCGACGAGCGCCTGGTGGGACCATGCACGCGGAGATGGCGGTTCCCGTTGCAGCGATTGCGGTGTGCTCCTGGGGTCGGCCGCGCGCGCAATGTGGGGCGTGAAGCGGCCGTCGGCGACTGGTCGGTGTTTCTGGATGATGACTGTCGCGTGCCGGAGGACTATCCTGTCGCGATGCGACACGCCCTCGAACAATCCGTGACCGGCGTCGTGCTGGGTGGGTGGCACGACGAGCGCGGGCGTCGCCTGGCGCGACTCGATCGCGAACCGGGCTCGGTAGACGCGGCGAACCAATGGCGGCGCGTGTCGGAAGCCAACATGGCGGTCCATCACAGCGTCGGGATCGGATTCGATGTGCGTTTGGGCCCGGGATCCGGGACGCCGTTCACCGCACACGAAGGCAACGACTTCGTGCTGGCGGCGCTGGCAGCGGGCTATCCCGTCCTCTACCGGCCGGATGTGTGTGTCCTGCATGATCTGCCCCCGGATGGTGGCAGCGTGTCCGCCCGACGTACGTATAGCTATGGTATGGGCCTGGGGTATGTCCTGACCAAGCACGAAACGCCCCTGCGCGAACGGCTCTCTGCCCTGGTACGGCCCCTGTGCGGGGCAATGTGTGCGACCACTCGCGGAGAAACCGGACGCATGCTGGCGTACACCGCCTCTTTCCGTGGACGTTTGCGCGGCATGTGGGCGGGCGGACGGCTCTTCCGTTGCGGGGGGCATCGGTGAAGCAGCCGCGGCGCGTGCTGGTCGACGGGCGGATGCTCTACCACTCGGGGGTGGGCGTGCATGTGCAGCGCATCTTGGAGCGGCTGGTGCGTTGGCATGGCGGTACGCGTTTCACCGTGTACGTGCCGACGGGTTGCGAGCTGCCGCCATGGTGCGGCTCAGCCAACGTCCACCCGGTGCCATGGCGGGCGCCCATCTACGGTCCGGAAGAGCAGATCTGCCTGTCGCGTTGGGCACGATACCGCGGCGATGTGGCGTGGTTTCCCCATTTCAACGTTGCGTCGCTCTGCGGCATGCCGTGGGTGGCCACCGTCCACGACTGCTTCCACCTCGCCAACCGGCAGTTGTATGCACCACACGAGGTGATGGTTGTCCGCGCCCTGTTCGCGGCCCTGCGCCGCCGCGCCCGGGGCATCTGCTTCGTGAGCGAGTGGACGCGCGCCGAGTTCAAGCGACTGGTGGGCGGGGTGCGCTGCCCTTCCTGCGTGGTCGGCAACGGTGTCGATGCCGCATGGCGGGGGCCGCACGGTGCATGGCAGCGCCCACGGCCGTATTTCGTCGCGGTGAGCAACGTCAAGCCGCACAAGAACCTCGCGTTTTTGGTTCGGGCTTTTGCACAGGTTTGTGACGCGGTCGGCCACGACCTGGTCATCGTCGGCAAGCGTGAGGGCTTTGTCACGGCCGACCGGGCGGTTGCGGAGACCGCCAGACAGCTCGGGGATCGGGTGGTGTTCACCGGGTTCCTGCCGGATGCAGAGTTGCGGGCCTGCGTGGCGGGCGCGACGGCCATGGTCTTCCCCTCCATCTACGAGGGGTTCGGTCTGCCGCCGCTCGAGGCGATGGCCGCCGGCACGCCGGTGCTCGCCTCCGATATCCCGCCGGTGCGCGAGGCATGCGGCTCTGCGGTGCTCTGGTTCGATCCGCAGAGCCGTGACAGCCTGGCTTCGGCGATGCGCCGGATCGTCGCGGATGCGGATCTGGCGACGGACCTCGAGCGCCGCGGCCGTACTCATGTGGCCGCCATGACCTGGGATGCACCGGCACAACGGACCTGGGCCATGCTCTGCGCCGCCGTCTCGGCCTGACCGGCCGAGCTCCCTTGTCAGCGGACCTCCGATGACGAGCATGACCGCCCGTGCATGTGCATCTAGTACACGAATGGCTCGCCGAGCGCGCGGGCAGCGAGATGGTGGTCGAGGCCCTGCTCTCGCTGTGGCCAGAGGCGCCGCTGCACGCGCTGGTCTACCGGCCTGAGCTCTACCGCGACAGCCCGATCGCCCGTGCCGCGGTGCGTACCTCGTTCTTCCAGCGGTCGCGGCTGTTGCGCTCGCGTTTTCGCGCCTGCCTCGCCCTGATGCCGTTGGCGGTGGAGCAGTACGACTGTGACGGTGCCGACGTGGTGATCTCCTCGAGCCACGCCGTGGCTCACGGCGTGGTGACGCGTGCGGATCAGTTGCACGTGAGCTACGTGCACTCGCCGATGCGCTATGCCTGGGACCTGCATCACCAGTATCTGCGCGAGAGCGGGCTGCTTCGCGGGCCCAAGGCCTGGGCCGCCCGGTGGATGCTTTCGCGATTGCGGCGGTGGACGCGCCTGGCGGCCGATCGTGTCGACGTGTTCGTGGCCAACTCGCAGACCGTGGCCCGGCGCATCGCCAAGCAGTGGCGGCGCCGGGCAGAGGTGATCCATCCGCCGGTGGCGGTCGACCGTTTTCGCCCCGACCGGCCGCGCGAGGGGTTCTACCTGCATGTGGGGCGAATGGCGCCGTACAAGCGGGTCGATCTGATCGCCGCCGCCGCCAGCCGGTCCGGACTACCGCTGGTGCTTATCGGCGACGGCCCCGAGATGGCGAGGGTGCGACGGGCGGCGGGACCGTCGGTACGGATCCTCGGTTTCCAGCCCGACGCCGTGGTGCAGGACCATCTCGAGCGCTGCCGCGGCCTGGTGTTCGCGGCCGAGGAGGACTTCGGCATCGTGCCGGTCGAGGCGATGGCCGCCGGCGCACCGGTGTTGGCCTTCGGCCGTGGCGGCGCGACCGAGACGGTGGTCGACGGCGCGACCGGATCGTTCTTCGCCGAGCAGTCGATCGACTCGCTCGCGACAGCATGGGCCGCCTTCGATCGCGCCAGCTTCGATCCGGCGGCATGCCGTCGCCGGGCAGAGGACTTCGCGCCCGAGCGTTTCGCCGCGGCGATGCGCGCGCTGGTCGAGGAGCGCTGGGAGCGCTTCAATCGTGAGGGGCCGCCGACGTGGTGAGCTCCGGTACCGACACCCAGCGCGAGGCCCCCGCGAGCACGACACCGCGCGATCCCGGTGCCGCGCGGGAGGCCCGCGGGACAACCGTCAACGCGGTGGGTCGCCTGCGCCCCCGGCCCTGGGCGGCGACCGGCGTGCTGCTGGCCGTCGATCTCTCGGCTCTGGTCCTGGCGAGTCTCGCGGCGATCTACCTCCGTTATTGGGCCGGCGGGGATTTCGCCCCAGTGCAGTATCTGCAGCTGTGGCCGGCGTTGGCGCTGTTCCCGCTGCTGTTCACCCTCGACCGGCTCTATCAGGGGGTGAGTCAGAACGGTCCCGAACAGCTACGGCTGATCGTTCAGGCGAGCACCGTTGGCTATCTCTTCCTCGGCGCGATCGCCTTCATGCGCC
>JBEPXK010000284.1:0-5464 GCA_041641915.1 Planctomycetota bacterium | reverse complement strand
CCTTCGGCGACCGTTCCGGCAGAAGAAGGATACAGACGCATGCACATGTCCCCGCTTCCCTTCGGCGTCCACGCCTTCGTGCGGACCCAGGACGTCGCCGACGCGCTCGCCGGGGCCGCGGGTGACGGCTCCCTGCCGCGGATCGAGGTCGAGCGGACGGCCGGCCGCCTGCCGGATTACGCGCTGCCCGATGGCCGGCAGATCGTCCTGGTCGAGCTGACGCCGAGTGACAACACCGAGATCGCCGCGCTCGCCGCGCGGATCGCCCACGACTGGGCCGGCACGCCGGTGATCGCGATCGCGGCACACCCCACGGTCGACCAGCTGCGCCAGCTGATGCGCGCGGGCGTGGTCGACGTCGTGGTGCCGCCGATCCACGCCAGCGACTTGCGCACGGCCGTCCAGCACGCGGGCCAGGCGCTCAGCCGCCTGGGTGTCGAGAACCCGACGGCGGGCGCCGCCCCGGCGCCGGGCGGGCAGGTGGTGACGGTGCTGCGCGCGGGCGGCGGGGCCGGGGCGACCAGCATCCTGACCCAGGGCGCGGTGGTGGCCGCCCGACGCAAGGCGGGCAAGCTGCGCATCGCGCTGCTCGACCTCGACCTGCAGTTCGGCAACGCCGCGCTCTACCTCGACCTGCAGCCCCGGGCGACCGGGCTTGCCCATCTGATCGAGGATCCGGAGCGGCTCGATGGCGCGCTGCTGTCGAGCGCGATGGCCAGCCACCCCAGCGGCGTCGACGTGCTCGCCGCGCCCGGCGAGATGCTGCCCATGGAGGCGATGACGCCCGACTTCGTCGAGACGCTGATCCGGGTGGCGCGGGAGACCTACGACCTGGTGCTGGTGGACCTGCCGGGCGCCTGGACCGACTGGAGCTATACCGCGCTGGCACGCAGCGACCGCATCCTGCTGGTCAGCCAGCACACGGTCGCCGGCGTCCGCCGGGCGGGGCGGCAGCTGCAGACGCTGGTGCACCACAACCTGGCCGACAAGCGCCTGCAGTTGGTGATGAACCGCTTCGACGGCGGCCTGTTCCAGAACCGCAAGCTGCGCGACGCCGAGCAGGCGCTGGGCCGGAAGGTCGACTTCTGCGTGCCCAACGACTTCGAGGCCGTGGCCGAGGCGCTCAACACCGGCACCCCGCTCGCCGAGGCGAGCCGCCGGCACCCGATCGTCAAGGCGCTCGACCGGCTGATCGGCCCGGTCGAGCCGGTCAAGGCCGAGCCGGCGCGGCGCTGCGCCTGAGCCGCTTCCCAATTACGGCGCCCGTCAGACCGCGGCGCCTTCGCAGGAGACCCGCCATGCTCTTCTCCCAGATCGCCCGCAAGCCGGCCAACGGCCGTAACGCGCCCCAGCCGGTCGCCGCGGCCGACGCCGCCGCGAAGTCCGCCGTCAAGACCGACGCCGACGCGGCCAAGGCGCCGAAGCCGGTGCCCGCCGAGGCCGCTGCCCAGGCGAGCGCCGCGCGCGCCTATACCGAGCTCAAGGTGCGCATGCACCAGCGCTTGCTGGAGACGATGAACCTCGCGGCGATCGACAAGATGCCCGCCGAGCAGTTCCAGCGCGAGGTCGGGGAGATGGTGCGCGACCTCCTGCGCGAGGAGGACGCGGCGCTCAACCTCTCCGAACAGAGCCAGCTGGTCTCCGATTTGCTGGACGAGGTGCTCGGCCTGGGCCCGCTGGAGCCGCTGCTGAAGGACGAGACCGTCACCGACATCCTGGTCAACACCGCCGAGACGGTGTTCGTCGAGCGCCACGGCCTGCTCGAGGCGACCCCGGTACGCTTCAAGGATAACCGCCACCTGCTGCGGATCATCGGCAAGATCGCCGCCGGGGTGGGGCGGCGGATCGACGAGTCCCAGCCGATGGTGGACGCGCGTCTCGCCGACGGCTCGCGCGTCAACGCGATCATCCAGCCGCTGGCGGTCGACGGCCCGCTGCTGTCGATCCGCAAGTTCCGCAAGGACCCGATTCAGATGGCCGACCTGGTCGGCTTCGGCGCATTGACCGAGAGCGCGGCGGAGGTGCTGCGCGCGGTCGTGCGCGCCCGGCGCAACGTCCTGATCTCCGGCGGCACGGGCTCGGGCAAGACGACCATGCTGAACGCGCTGTCGGCGTTCATCGACAACCGCGAGCGGATCATCACGATCGAGGACGCCGCCGAGCTGCAGCTGCAGCAGATCCACGTCGCGCGCATGGAGACCCGGCCGGCCAACATCGAGGGCCGCGGCGAGGTGACCCAGCGCGAGCTGGTCAAGAACGCGCTTCGTATGCGCCCCGACCGGATCATCCTGGGCGAGGTCCGCTCCGGCGAGGCGTTCGACATGCTGCAGGCGATGAACACCGGCCACGACGGCTCGATGACCACCGTCCACGCCAACACCTGCCGCGACGCCCTCAGCCGGCTGGAGCAGATGATCGGTATGTCGGGCATGGACCTGCCGGCGATCGCGATGCGCCGGCAGATCGCCTCGGCGATCCACGTCGTCCTGCAGCTGGAGCGCCAGAGCGACGGCCGCCGCCGGCTGACCAGCGTCAGCGAGATCACCGGCATGGAGGGGGAGGTCGTGCAGATGCAGGAGGTCTTCCGCTTCGAGCGCCGCGGCGTCGATCCCGAGGGCAACATCCAGGGCGCGATGTCCGCGACCGGTATCCGGCCGATCTTCATGCGCGAGATCGAGAGCCGGGGCCTGCAATTGCCCGCCGGCGTTTTCGAGCCCGGGCGCGAGCTGGCCTAGCCGCCCGCGCTCCCGGGATGCCCCCGCCGTCGCCGTTGCCCCCAACCGCCCAGTTCCGAGGGTGAGATGTTCGACCAGGTCTGGCTGATCTACCTGCTGATTTTCCTCTGCGCCTTCCTGTTGGTGGAGGGTGTGCTGATTCTGCTCGCCGACGGCATCGGCGGCCGGCGCAAGGTCAACCGGCGCATGCGCATGCTGGAGACCGGACAAAGCCGGGCCAGCGTCTACACCCAGCTGCGCCGCCGGGCGAGCGCCGAGGCCGAGCGCTTCGGCCCGTTCGCCGACGCCTACGCCAAGCTCGACGCGCTGGTGACTTCCGCCGGCATCTCGCTGCCGACCCAGCGGATCCTGCTGCTGATGGCGGGCCTCGGCGGCGGCAGCGCGCTCGCGGTGCTGGCGGCGGGCCACGTCTTCCGGATGGACCCGCTGCTGGTCGGGCTGCCTGCGGCGTTGGCGGTGGGGGCGCTGCTGGGCATCCTCCTGCCGGTGATGCGCCTGCGGATGATCGCGGCCAAGCGCATCCAGACCTTCCACCGCCAGCTTCCGGACGCGCTCGACTGCATGGTGCGCAGCCTGCAGGCCGGCCACCCGGTCTCGGCGGCGCTGTCGATGGTGGCCCAGGAGATGCCCGATCCGATCGGCACCGAGTTCGGCATCGCCGTTGACGAGATGACCTACGGGCTGGAGCTGGCGGAAGCGCTGCACAACATGTCCGAGCGCGTGCCGCTGGAGGAGTTCCGCTACGTCATCGTGGCGATCAACATTCAGATGGAGACCGGCGGCAACCTGGCGGAGGTGCTGGAAGCCCTGTCCGAGGTGATCCGCTCGCGCTTCCGCATGTTCATGAAGGTGCGCGCGCTCTCCGCCGAGGGCCGGATGTCGATGAAGATCCTGGCCGCGCTGCCGGTCGTGTTCGCCCTCATGGCGTTCACCACCCAACCCCACTTTTACCTCGACGTCGCCGGAGACCCGCTGTTCTGGCCGATCGTGGCCGGCGCGCTGGTCCTGCAGATCACCGGCATCCTGATCATGCGCAAGCTCGTCAACTTCCGGGTCTAAGGAGCGAGGACCGTGACCATCGATACGATTTTCGGGCTTGTCCCCGCCGGCCTGCCGCCGCTGCCGGTCCTGCTGTCTCTAACTGGCCTGGGCGCGGCCGTCGTGCTGATGGTGTTCGGCGCGGTCTCGCTGATCCGCCGCGACCGCACGGCCGAGCGGATGGCGGGGGCCGCCGCCGTCGCCCCGGCCGGCACCGAGGGGCATGGCCCGGTGCCGGTGGTGAGCTCGCTGCACGGCGACGCCGCCGCGAACAACTGGCGCAAGCTGCTGAAGCCGCTGGAGAAGCACCTCGACTTCGCCGACGAGGAGGGGGAAAGCGGCACCCGCCTGAAGCTGATGCGGGCGGGCTACACCCATCCCTCGGCCGCGCGGACCTATTTCGCCGTCCGCCTGCTGCTTGCCGCCGCGCTGGCCGTGCCGGTGCTGCTGGTGACGCCGCTGATCTCGCGCACGGTCGACCCCGACACCGTGGCGCTGATCGCGCTGGGAGCGGGCGCGTTCGGCTTCTATCTGCCCTACCGCGTGGTCCAGAGCAAAATGGAGAAGCGCCAGCGGGCGATCGCCGACGGCTTCCCGGACGCGCTCGACATGATGGTGGTCTGCGCCGAGGCGGGTCTGGGCCTGGACGCCTCGTTCAACCGGGTCGGCCAGCAGATGGCGAGCTCCCACCCGGAGCTGGCCAGCGAGTTCGCCATTCTGGCGCTCGCCCTGCGTGCCGGCAACACGCGGGAGGAGGCGCTGCGCCGGCTGGCCGCGCGCACCGGCGTCGACGAGGTCGTGTCGTTCGTCACCCTGATCGTGCAGTCGGAGCGTCTGGGCGCCTCGGTCGCGCAGACCCTGCGGGTGCAGAGCGGCGACATGCGCCAACGGCGGATGCTGCGCGCGGAAGAGAAGGCGCACAAGCTGCCGGTCAAAATGGTGGTACCGCTTGTGACCTGCATACTCCCAGCGATGTTGGTGGCAGTACTACTCCCCGGGCTTATTCAGATCGCCCGCAACATCCTTCCCGCGCTGGGCTAGCCGCCTTCGGCTTACCAAGGGGAGCTTCGCGAGACCATGGCCATGCGTCCTTTCAAGACCGCCCTCTTGCTGTCCGCCGCCCTGGCCTTGAGCGGCTGCGCGGGGATGCTGTCGCCAAGCCCCGTCTACCGCGGCGACATCGGCCCGGACATCGCGGAAGGGCTGACGCCGGAAGCGCGCCACGCCCGCGCGGTCGCCGCCTTCAACGCCGGCCAGTTCGGCAACGCGGTCGAGGGCTTCCGCCAGCTGCTGGCGCACACCCCGGGCGACGTCGCGGCGCTGAACGGGCTGGGGGCGAGCTACGACCGCCTGGGACGGCCCGACCTGGCGGCGCGCAGTTACGAGCGCGCGCTCGCGCTCGACCCGACCTCGGTGCAGACGCTCAACAACCTGGGCTATTCGCATCTGATGAACGAGCGGCCGGACCTGGCCTACGTCTACCTCGCTCAGGCGTATGCCGGGGCGCCGGAGGATCTGGTGGTGGTCAACAACTACGAGGCCGCGCTGAGCGCCCTGGAGCGCGGGCCGGCCGGCCGGCAGCTGGCGAGCGCCGCGCCGGTGCAGCCGGTGACCCAGGTGCCGCTGCCGCGCGCGGGCAGCTACGCCTTCGAGCGCCTGAACGCGCGCGTCCAGGCCCTGGTCGCGACCGC
>JBEPXK010000283.1:0-5511 GCA_041641915.1 Planctomycetota bacterium | reverse complement strand
AGTTCATCGCCCCCGACGTCAAGCAGATGCTCGATACGGTCGAACTGCCCTACACCGTCGTGGTCGATGACGATGCCACCCGCATCACCGTCGAGCGCCCGGAGGCGGGGACCAAGGTCGATTATGAGGCCGAAGCCGACACCGACGGCTCCTGGAGCTTCACCCTGGCCTACAAGCCGGGAGAGACCGTTGTGGTCCGCGCCAGCCGGACCGGCTTCCGCGACGAACGCCTGAGCATCCGCGCCGAGCGCAAGCAGATCGAAGGCAAGGTCGAACTGACCCGCGCGCCCAAATGGCAGCGCGACCTCGGCGCCCGCGCGGTCGTTCCGCCGGTGGCGATCGGCAACAAGGTCGCCGTGCTGACCGAGAAGCCCGAGCTCAAGCTGATCGACACCGACAAGGGCAACGTGACCACCGTCATGTTCCCCAACGTCATGCGCCGCTTCGAGGCGCCGATCTTCGTCCGCTCCGGTGTCGGCTACATGGCCATCGCCGGCCAGCTCTACGCCGTCGACCTGCGCACCGGCAAGCGCAAATGGCATTACCCCGAGAAAACCGATTTCGGCAGCGACGACCTCGGCACCTCCGGCATCTGGGTCCAACAGCACCCGCAGAAGCTCGACGAACTGCTGGTCTACACCGGCACCCAGAAGCAGATCGGCCTCGGCGGCGGCGCGGTGGTCGCCCTCGGCATACGCGACAATCAGCCCACCCCCTACGAACCGACCGCGGTGCGCTGGAGCATCACCGGGGCGCCCATCGCGCATCGCAACGTGCTCTACGTGCCCGCCGGCACCCATGTGCTCACCTTCGTCGCCGACTCGGTCGGGCTGCGATCGCCGCTCGAAGAGCGCTACACCCACCAGGTCGCCGGCGAAATCCTCTGCGCACCCTTCCCCGCCCGCGTCGGCGACCGCGACGCGGTGCTGATCACCGACTCCACCGGCTGGGTCGTCGCGCTCGACGCCGACCCCGGGGTTTCCGCGCGCGACCGGGTCATCACCACCTGGGTGCTCGGCGAAGGCTCCGGCGCCCGCTTCACCCCGACCTACGACCCTGACGCCCGCCGCGCCTACGTCGCCCTGGCCGACAAGGGCCGGATCATGGCCCTGGACCTCTCCAACACCGAGGGCCGCATCGCCTGGACCTTCCCCGCCGACGCCGGCAGCCTCGGGGCGCTGCCCGGCCCGCCGGCCATCGGCCGCCTGGGCATCTACAGCGTCAACGAGAAGGGCGACCTCTACTGCATCGATGCCGCAAGCGGCGAGAAGCGCTGGTCGCTGCCGCTGAACATCACCACCACCGCCGGCCTGATCGCCCACGACGGCAGCATCTTTGTCCCGGCCAAGGCCTCGCTGCTCTGCTTCGAAGAAGGCGAACCCTGAACCGCGGGCCCGCCCCCTGTAGCACAACGCCACATCGCGGCTGCGTCAGGGCGCGGTAGGATCGACGTCACCTTGTATGCGAGCACGGTCGTCCACAATCCGTGCCTGCCACAAGGGAGGCGTTCGATGACGGGACCGGGAAACAATCCGCAACGCGATCTGCGAGCCGTACAGCGTACGCGCCGCGGTTTCACCCTCATCGAGCTGATGGTGGTCATGGCCGTCATCGCCGTACTCATGGGTCTGCTGATCCCGGTGATCTCGAGTGCGATGTCCGGCAGCAAGAAGGCCGAGACCGTCGCCACACTGCAGAACGTCGAACAGGCGATCGCCAACTACCACTCGCGCAACGGCGTGCTCCCACTCTACGATGCCACCCTCGAGGAACACGACTGCATGCAAGGCGATATGGTCAGCGAGGATGAGGTCCGGGACAACAACCTGCTCCTGCTCCAGTGCCTGCGCACCGTCGACCGCGACACCTTCGGCCCGGGCTCGAAGTGCGTCAACAACGGCGAGATCGTCGACGCATGGAATCGCCCCCTGCTCTATCGCCCCTTCACCTGCTATCCCTACGTCAGCGGAGCCATCCTCGCCCACAGCGAGGACCCGCCCCGACCGGATTCCTACCAGCTGTGGAGCTTCGGGCCCGACCGCAGCAACAACGACGGCGAGGACGACGACATCACCAACTGGAAGGCGCCCTGAGCGTGATGCGCGCCCCCCCGCTCCGCTCGTGTCCGCTCGCCACCAGCGCGCAGCGCCCCGCCAGCGCTGCGCGGCCCGCGCCAGCCGCGCGCCGCGGCTTCAGCCTGCTCGAGATGATCATCGTCGTCGGCATCCTGATGGCCTTGATGACCATCGGTTTCGGCGCCGTGTTCACCCTCACCCGCGACAAGCCGACCGTCGCCGCCGCAGTGCTGGCCGCCGATTTCATGCGCCAGGCGCGTGCGACCAGCCTCGCCAACGCCGCGCCGGTCCAGGTGGTGCTCGAGCCCGGCCGCGAGGGCGGCTATACCCTTACCGGCGTGACCAACCGGCCGCTCGCCGCGATCCATTTCGAACACCACCCGACCACCGGCAACGCGCGCACGGGCATCCCCCCGTCGGCGCCGCTCTCCGGCATCGCCGGCTACTGCTGGAAGATGGGCGACGGCACCGGCCTCGACGACGGCCCGCTGATCGGCCCGGATGCCGAAGGCTGGGATTTCGAACGCGGCCGGGTGCTGATGCGCGACACCGGCGACGGCTTTGTCGTCTCCTGCTGGGTCAAGCCGCCACGGGTGCACCTCCACGACGTCAACGACAACAGGGTGATCCCCCTGATCCAGATCGGCACCTCCAGCGACCCGGCCGACGCCTGGTTCGACCTGTGGCTGTCCGCGCGCGCGCTCGACATCCAGCAGGTACCCGAGCTGGCACCCGACGTGATGGTATCCGACCCGGCACGCGTCGCCTTCTGGGAACCGAACGTCCTCATCGACGGGGATGATTTCTTCGCTCGCGCCTGGTCGCGGACCATCGACGGTAACCGCCACCCGAGCATCGATCAGATGGACGAGGCCACGCTGGAGCTGGCCAGCGACGGCCGCGGCGACCCCGATCTCAATCTGCCGATCGTCGGCGAGCGCTGGGTCCGGCTCACGGTCGTCTACGATGGCCACTTGCTGCAGATCCGGCAGGACGGCCGGCCGCTCACCGTCTACAGCGCCAGCGGCAACCTGACCGGCGACGACGGCTACGACCTCGGCCCGATCGCCCCGCCGAATGACGACGTCAGGATCTACCTCGCCGGCAAGGACGGCGAGCAGGGCCGCGGCTGCATCGACGAGGTCCGGGTCACCGCCATCGGCGTCGAGCGGCCCGCCGTGCTCAGCGACCGGGTGGTCCCCGACCCGGCCGGTTCCTATCGCGTCGTCTTCGATGGTGCCACCAGGCGCTTCTACGGTCCCGGCGGTGCCACCGATGGCCGGATCGCTTTCCGTCTACGCGGCGACACCGCCAGAAACCTGCCCACCGCCAGCGTCACGCTGGGCTCCAGCGGTCGGGTGGCGGTCGACGTAAAGGATTGAGCATGTTGCGCCCCGCACCCCCACCCCGTTCCGGCGCGGTGCTCATCACCGCGATCATCATCCTCACCGCGCTGATGCTCATCGGCATCCCCTTCCTCGCCTCGCAGCGCGAGGCGCTCGCGGGCAGTCAGGCCTTCAAGGCCCGCCGCGAGGCGGACACCGGCCGCCAGAGCGCGCTCGACCTCGGCCTCGGCATCGCCGCCTACGCCTTCCAGCTCCAGCTCGCGGATCCCGCCAGCCATCATACCATGCTGTTCGACGACATTGATCAGGCCTTCGCCACCACCACCGTCAACCCAGTCCTGCTGCCCAGCGCCGAACCTGCCGAGCCCCAGGTGGTCCAACTCGATCCGGCCCTGCTCGAACTGCCCGACCACGGCGCCCACGACGTCGACCACATCAACGAGATCTCGCCGCAGGGCAGCCACGGCATCCGCAGCTACCTCGGCGTGCATCTCGAGGACGAAGGCGGCAAGCTCGACGTCAACCAGCTCGACGCCGAGGCCTGGGACACGCTGCTGCGCGCGGTCGGCATCGCCGATTGGGACGACGGCAACGGCTGCAACGAACGTCCCGGCTCGCCGCCATCGCCCTACCCCGCCTCGCTGCCCTTCGACTACGCCGGGGACCCGCGACCGTACGATAGTCAGGACGTCCAGCACGATCCACCGGGCAACCAGTACCACAGTTCTGACCATACCGACAACTCGCTCGACACCGACCCGCCCACCTGGCACGACGACGACGACCGCGACGGTACCTACTACAACGGCGACAACGACGACCGTGACAACATCGGCGAGCTCGCCGAAGCCCTGGCCAGGGTCCGCTATCGCCTCCCAGGCGAACGCATCACCGAGCTCGAGCAACTGCTCCAGGCCGATCCCTACCACAACAAGGACCTCGAAGCGGACTTCGACGCCGGTTACACCTACGCCCAGGAAGGCGGTACCGATCACAATGGCGCTGCGCTCAGCGGCCTGCGTTACGGTTTCCGCCACCCGCTCACCCGGGCCGAACTCGAACGGCTGCGCCCCTACCTGAGCGTCCACTCCCAGGCCCAGGCGCGCGGCGGGATCATCGATATCGGCACGGTAATCACCATGTTCGATAGCCAACCGGTCCCAGACGGCCCGGTCGACGCGCTCTTCGCCCCAAAGGGCGGCACCCGCATCGTCGGCGGGGCCTATGATCCGGGCACCGGCGAGTATGAACGCTATCGCCTGTCCGCACATGACTTCCACTCGGGCCAGGACGTCGCCGACACCGATCTCGAGGATTTCCGGGAAGACGACCCGCTGGCGATCGAAGCCGCCAGCCCGGTCAACCTCCATCACGCCCCGCCGCCGGTACGCCGGGTCATCGCAGGGGGCAGCGCGAAGCCCTTCCCCCTGCTCACCGGTGCCGGCGCACTGGCACCGGTGCTCCGCCCATCCCATCTCGGCTTCGATGCCCCCAGCGGTGAAGGACCTGGTGTCTTCTGGCCCTACACCGATCCCCGCTTCACCGGCCGCGAACTGCCGACCGCCGGCCTGCGCACCTACGGCCTGGTCAGCGTACGCGGCGGCGCCAGCACCACCGACGTCCGCCAGCGTCCGCTGCTCGAGACCAGCCAGCGGATCGTCGCCCAGGCCACGCCGCCGGAGAGCGACATCGTCGCCACCTGGGACCGCCAGGACCTGTTCGCGGTCCTGAGCCGCGCACGCCACGGCTCGGGCCTGGTCTCCTGGCCACGTCCGGTGGACCGGATCACCGATGCGGACTTCCTCCCGCTCCCGCTTCCCGAAGACACCGACGGCGACGACCGTCCCGACCCGGCCCCGGCCACGCCGGACCTCGCCACCGGTCTGCGCGCCCAAGCGCTCGACCTGTTGCCCGCGATGCAGCACCTCGACCGCAGTTTCACCCGATCTTTCGCCGGCAGCGAAGCGGACTTCCTCAAGCAGCGCCACGACACCTCCGGCAAGGAACCGGCGAGCGGCGACTACACCGTCGACGACCTCACCCCCGACGGCCTGCGCCTGCGCTCGGACGGCCATCTCGCCTACGACCCG
>JBEPXK010000282.1:0-5519 GCA_041641915.1 Planctomycetota bacterium | reverse complement strand
AAGCTGGCGAAGGGCGACCGAGGCCGGGGGGGTGTGCGCCGGAGGCGCGAGGGGGCAGCGCCCCCTCTGAAGGACAGCTCATCCTTGACGGGCCCCTCAAAGCGCGCGCAGCCGACGGTCGCCGCGCTCATGTCGGGGCGGGCGAGGGTGAGCGGATGCACCAGTGATCGAGCGGTCGCGATCAACGCAGCGGGGGTGGCCGGATCCATGGCTCTTCCTGTTTCACGCGCCGGAGTCGTACGCGTGGTCCTCGGTCTGTCCGGCGTCGGCGGTGGCGGATTCCTGCGCTGCCTGGTGGTGCCGGCGCAGGTGGCGGGTCTGGAGCCAGAGGTGGAGGTCGATGGCGGTCAGGCCCATGGCTCCGGTGAGGGCGAACCACAGCGCGGTGTAGCGCTCGAGGTAGAGCGCGGCGAGGATCAGCAGCGCGATCACCGGCAATGCGAGCAGGATCGGACCCCAACGGCCACGACGATCCTCGCCCACGCCGCCGTGGAGGTACTCGAGGATGAACGCGACGCCGAGGAATCCCAGACCCATGCCGAGCACGGATTCGATCGCCGTCAGCAGGTACGACATCATGGCGCGGTAGCTGTCCTCGCTCGGGGCAGGGCGGTGGCCGGACGGTCGGGCGTTGGAAGGCCCCGTGGCGGGTGCCGTGTCGACGCGTTGCGATCCGCCACTGCCATCAACAGTAGCGCAGCGCGGGCCCGGTCAACCGCATCGACGTGCAGAGGTGCCCGCCGCGCTACATGCCGATGCCGATGCGCTCGGCGAGGAAGGGGTGCAGGCCGCAGGAGAGGATGCGGCTCTGGGTCCGCTGGATGTCATAGGGTACGCGGTGGAACACGATGCATTCGTCGTCAAGGGTGGCGAAGCTGGCCCGGGTGTCCTGGTCGCGGGGCTGGCCGACGCTGCCGACGCAGATGTACATCTTGTGGCCTTTGGGCATGCGGAAGGTGTTGTGACCGTCGTGGGGGATGATCACGCCCATCGCTGTGGCGATGAAGGGGGTGTGGTTGTGGCCGGCGAAGCAGAGGTCGAACCCGGTGAAGTCCTTGTTCAGGGTGTCGATCATCTGGTTGTATTCGATCGGATTCTCGGGTTCATCGACGTAGTCGTGGACCGGGTCGTAGATCGAGCCGTGGACCATCAGGCGCTTGGCCTGCAGGTTGAAGGCCTTGCGGTTCTTGTGCCAGGTCCAGGGGTTGGCGCCACGCTTGAACAGACGGGTGGGGTTATCGGCCCGCAGCTGGTCGCGGGTCCAATCGATGGCCTGCGAGGCGTAGGGGTTGAAGCGGTGGCGGCCGGTGATCAGCGCCTCTTCGTGATTGCCCAGCAGGCTGGTCGAGAAGCGCTCCATCGCCAGGCGGGTGACGTCGAGCGGATCCGGGCCGTAGCCGATGACGTCGCCCAGGCACCAATAATCGGTGACGCCGAGCGATTCGCAGCGTTCGATCACCGCCTCGAGCGCGGCGAGGTTGGCGTGGATGTCGGAGAGGACGGCAATCATGCTTCGCGGCCCTCCGGCAACAGGTCGCGACCGGTGCATTCGCGATAGAGTCGGACGACGGTGGCGACGTGCAGGCCGATGACCGTGTCGTAGCTGCCCTGGACGTCGACCACGTAGCGATCGCCCTTGGCCTGGAGGGCGTAGGCGCCCGAACGCCCAGCGCTCTCGCCAGTCTGGACGTAGGCTTCGATCTCCTCGGTGCTCATGGGGCGCATGGTCACCTGGGCCATGCTCACCGACAGTGCCCGAACCGGATCGTTGCCGTTCATCGCCGGCACCAGACAGCAATGCGCGGTGGTCACGGTGTGGGTGGTGCCCTGGAGCACGCTGAGGATGCGCACGGCGTCGGCGTGGTCGTCGGGCTTGCCGAACAGCTCCGAGCCGAGCGAGGTGACGGTATCGGCGCTGAGGATGCAGTCGCCGTCCTCCCAGCTGCGCGGCAGGGCATCGAGCGCGATCGAATCGGCCTTGGCACAGGCCCGCTCGAGGGCGGTGGCCTGCGGCGTGGCCGCATTGATGTGCGCCTCGTTGTCGGTGATGGCGACGACATCGTAGTCGATCCCCGCCTTGGCGAGAAGGAAGGCACGCTGGGGGCTCTGGCTGGCAAGGTAGATCATGTTGCATCCATTGCTGGCTGGCGCAGTTGTGTGCATGGCCACCCACGCGGCGTGGGCGCAGGCCTCCAATATAGTCCGGCGGGCAAGGCTGGCCCAGCGCTTTCGCGCTAGGGCCCGGTGGGCGTGGCGGCCTCGGGCTCCGCACCCGGCGCCAGGCGATCGAACAGGCCGGCGAGCAGCGGCTGCAGATGCGAGTCCCAGTGCTGATCGAACAAGGCGCGCAGGATCGTCAGGCGTTGGTGGGCATCGTCGGCTCCACGCAGGTCCTGCAGGACCTCCAACAGGATCGCGCGCTGCGGCGGCGGCAGGATCAGGCTGCCGGTGTTCGGATCGCCGAGCTCGCCAAGGAAGGCGCCCAGCCGGTCCGCGCCGCCGAGCAGGACCAGCAGGTCGTTCCAGCAGGCCTCGGCGCTGAGGGCGTCGCGGCCGGCGTTGGCGAAATGGCGCACGGCGGGATGACCGATGAGCGCGAGCAGGGCCGTGGTGCTCAGCGCGGCCAGCGGTCCGGAGCGTGGCGAGGTGGCGATCTGCTGCAGCCCGAGCACGATACGCCGGGTGTCGCCATCGATGAAGCGGCCGCTGTCGCGCAGGAGGATGTAGGGCCAGTCGTCGGCGGCGTAGATCGTGCGCGAGGTGATCGCCAGCTGCTGGACCGCCGGGGCCAGGGCGGCGGTGAAGGAGTCGGTGCGCGGAGTATCGGGGCTCGGGATGACGAATTCGCGTCGGTCCGGGCTCGACGCCGGGATGAGCGCGGCGACGGGACGCACCACCAGTTCGACTCCGGCCCGGATCCGCTGCAGCCAGGGGCGCGCGCTCGCGGCGCTCTCCGGTGCCAGCGGCAGGATGTCGAGGTAGGCCAACGCCTCGTCGAGCAACGCGGTGAGGAAATCGGCCGGCGGGCTGTCGGCTTTGGCGGTCTGCTGCGGGCCGAGGCGTGCGAGCTCGGTGTCCAGGGACGGGCAGCCTGGGGCGAGGTACAGCGTCGCGTCGCCCGGCGCGAGCCCATCGCCGGGCAGGGCATCGCCGCTGATGCCGGCAAGGTGACGCAGGCCGCCATCGGGATCGAGGCCGAGCTCGATCCCGTCGGCGAATTGGAGGACGGGTCCCGCATCGCTGTCGCGCTGGTCCACCACTCTCGCGGCGAGGATGAGGAAACAGGCCGGATCCAGTCGCAGATCGAACACCAGCGGCGGCGCGGCGGGATCGCAGGTGCTCATGCCCAGACCGAGGTTCAGCGAACAGGTCTTGCCGTCGGCGTCCTCGGGATGGGCCTGAGCGGTGATCGAGACCCGCACCTGGGCTGTCGGCGGGCGTCCGGTCTCGAGCCGGCGGTCCTGGAGCGAGGATGCGAACACCGTGCGATCCGGGCCGAGATGGAACAGGCTCGCCGCATCCCCGCCGGTGTAGTCCCCGACCAGGGCGAGGGTGGCGCCACGCCGGGGGTCGAGCATCAACCGGGCGGCGAACGCGGCCTGCGCGGCGTCATCGCTCACGGTGCAGGTCAGCCCCGCGCCGGGCGGACGCATGCGCGCGAGCAGATCCTCGCGCAAGGCCAGCAACTGCCGTTGGAGCGGGGTCTTTTCGACATAGAGCAGCGGCAGGTCCGGATGGTCGGTCATGGCGATGCTGCAGATGACCTGATCGGGATCGCCGGCGACCGAAACGTATTCGGCGCGGTAGTCGAGAACACAGCCGGACGTGTAGAGCGCCTGGCGCAGCCGATGCAGCAGACCCGTGCCGGCGGCGACACCGGGACGCAGGTCGAGCTCGCTGGCGAGCCACGCGCGCACGCGCTGCGGGTCATGGTGCTCCACCCCGGCAACGGTGATCGACGCGATGCGCGGCAGACCCACGGCCGGCTGCAGGCGCAGGCGGCAGATCGCACCGGATGGACCGTCCGTGACCTGCAGCTCGAGGCGATGATCGCTCTGGCCCGTACGCCCGAGCCAGGCGTTGATCGCGCGCTCACAGGTCCGGGCATAGGCACGGTCGAAGCGGGCCCACTCGCCACGTTGCCACAGCGGCGGCAGGCTGTGCGGCTGGCCCGGAGGCTCGAGCGGCTCGCCGGTGACCGGGTCGACGGGCTGGGTCATCAGGCGGCGCAGCGCGCCCCGGTCGAGATCGGCAGGCGCGCTGATGTGCAGCTCGTGCCAGCGCTGGGGCTGGCCCTCGTCGATCGCGAGCACGAGATGCAACCGGCCATCGCGCTCCTCCACGGCGCCGGTGGCGCTGGCCTGCGCGAAACCGGCGGCGCGGTAGCCGGTGATCACCCGCTGGCATACCAGATGACGGAACTGCCGGACATCGAGCTCGCGCAAAGCGGCCCGGATGGCGTGGTCCTCCTGCAGCGCGAGGCGGATCTGGCGGTCGGTAAAACTGGTGTTGCCCTGCGGCGCCACCCGCATGACGTCGAGCAGGTCGATGATCGCCTTCTGATCGGCCGCCGGCAGCGCGCCGGCGCGCAGCAGGACGATCGCAATGATGATGATCGGGCGAGCGCGGTGCGGAATCATGCTGCCATGATCCCGGCTGCAGGGGCGGGTGCAACGGCGGGATGGCTGGGGGGGCGTGGTTGATGGCTGGTTACCAATCGCCTTGCCGCGCCCGGCACCGCGACGACGATATGAAAGCAATCGCTTGCATCATCCGGCGGGCTGGGTATAAACGAGCAGTTGCTTGCAAAAACGCGGGCCGCAGGCCGCGAGCCCGACCCGGTCGGGAGCGTGGGCCTGCGAGGGGCAGCGACCCCTGAAGGGAACGGAGCAGCTGTGGGACGTCGGCCGTTCGTGCGCGAGAAGATCCTCGAGGCGGGTTTCGACCTGTTCGCCCGGCGCGGCTATGAGGCGGTGTCGACGCGCGAGATCGCCAGTGCGGCGGGGGTCGGATCGGCGTCGATGTACCGCCACTTCGCCTCCAAGGAGGCGCTCGGGCTGGCGGTCTACGAGCGGGCGCTGGCGCCGCTGCTGGCCGGGTTCCGCGAGCTGGAGCAGCGGGCGTTGGCCCCGGGGGCCTTCGTCGATGCCTGTGTCGCCATGCTCTGCGAGTGGTACGATCGCCGGCCGCGAGCGCTGGCCCTGCTGGTGTTCCCGCCCCACGATTTCACCCCGCCGGCCTTCGACGAGCGCAGCGCGGGCAACCCCCGGCGGGTGCTGCGCGCGGCGCTCGGTTGTGATGACGACGCGCTGGCGGTGATCTGGGGCGCGATGACCGGGCCGCTGCAGGATCGCTATCTGCGTCGGCGTAACGGACGTATGGAACCGGCGGCGGCCGGCCTGGCGGCGGTGATCCGCCGGCTGGTGCCGGATTCGGATTCACGGAAGGGACAGGGATGACCAACGGGATATCGATACGTGGGCGATCGGCTCTGGCGCGCTACCGGCCATGGCTCGTCG
>JBEPXK010000281.1:0-5520 GCA_041641915.1 Planctomycetota bacterium | reverse complement strand
TGCCGCCGGCGGCGGCGAGCCGGGCGAGGTAGGCGGCGTAGGAATGGCTGCGCAGGTCCGGCGTCACCCGCTTGATTGGCGTGCGCCGGGCGCCCCGGGGATCGTTGACCGAACGGATGTTCAATCCCACCGGGTAATAGAAACGTTCGCCGCCGGGGCCGACGCAGAAGAAGCGCGGATCGTCGGTATCGACGCGGACGTAGTCGTCCCAGGGTCGGCCGGTCACGCGTAGCGGCGGCAGCGAGAGCCGGACGCGGCGTTCGTCGGCCAAGCCCTCGTTCCAGATTCCCACCAGGTCGATGCTGTGGGTGCCGGGCAGGCGCGGCCGATAGCGCAGGGCGAACCGCCCCTCGCCGCGGGGGATCGCCGCTTCGTGGTCGCCAGCAGGCTGTAGCGCGATCTCCTGGAGGAAGAAGCCGTCGATGGTGTGCGTGGTCCCGTTGGGGGTGCCGATTTCCGCCTGGAGGTGGAAGCGCTCGTGATCGTAGGGGTTGCGTGGAAAGGGGGACGGTACGCACTCCAGTTGCCAGCGCTCGCCGGTGGCGATCGCGCCGGTGGGCAGATCCAGGTCGAGCAGCTGGGGCGCGTTCGCCGTCTTGCCGGCTGCGGTCCGCGGACGGGCGGTGAAGGCGATGCGGGCGCGGGTCTCCGTGGCCGTGGCGAAGATCAGCCCGAGGCGTTGACTCAGGGCGTAGCGGTAGGGTGTCCAACCGGCGCTGTGTCCGGCGCCGGACATGCGGGTGCTCGCGTCGGCCGCGACCTCGAGCACCAGTTCGTGACGACCCGGGCCGAAGGCCTCGGGGTGCATGGACTCGAACCAGTGGCCCTCGTGGTCGGTCACCCAGGCGCCGATGCGCAGATCGCGCGGGGCGTCCTGAGGCACGCGCACGACGAGGTCGATCACCGCCAGTTGATCAGGGAGCTCCCAGCTCGCGATGGTCACCGGTGTGCTCAGGGGACCGCGCAGTTCGATCTCGCGTTCGCCGGCGGTGGCGGCGCTGATGAACACCAGCAGGATCAGGCAGGCGGAACGCATGGTTAGTGCCTCGATTGCTTGTGACAGCGACAAAAAACAACGTTTTGAAGCGGCGCTGTCACAAGCCGTCGAGGCACAGGGGGTTCGGGGGACGAAGTCCCCTGATGAAAGAGCGGAAATGTGGGCCGGAGCCCTATGCTCAACCCTTGGGTTGTGGGCGGAGGCCCACCTTGGAGCCCTGGATGGCAGGCAACGTGACCTGACGAGTCAGGTCCTGGAGGGATGCCGTCAGCCATCGCGTTCCATGCCATCAGGGACTCCGGGATCCGCGGGGCGCTGAACCGGGAGTACCCCCCGTGGGTTCGGGCAGCGACCCGCCGAAGTATCGGCGGCCGGGTCGTAGAGGCAACGTGCTGCCGCAACATGCCCCATTGTACGCCCGCCCGCCCCATCCGCTGAGGCTCCGGCCCGGGCTCCAGTCGCTTGTCTGGCTGGACGAGCGGGTCAGGATCAGGACATGACCGTCGTTTCCGCCGCCAGGGTGACCGTCGATGCCCTCTGCGCCCTGGCGCGTCAACAGGGCCTGCGCGATGCAGCGGCCCTGGATCGATTGGCCGATGTCGCCCGCCGCGCCGGGGTCGAATCGCCGGCCACCATGCGCGCCTTCGTCCTCGGTTCGGATATGCTCGGCGATGCCCTGCGCCGCGCGCTGGCCCAGGCGCTGCCCCCGCGCGACGATCTGCGGTACGGCGCGATCACCATCGTCGGCCACCTCGCCGTTGGCGGGATGGGCGATGTCTGGCTCGGCACCACGCCGGAAGGCATGTTGTGCGTGGTCAAGACCATCCGCCCGGATGTCGCCCGCCCGGATTTCATCCGCCGCTTCGATCGCGAGGTCCGGCTCACCGCGCGGATGCGCAGTGCGCACGTGGTCCGGTGCATCGATTTCGGCATCGCTGGCGAACGGTCCTACCTCGCCCTGGAACACGTCGCCGGCGGCGATCTCCACCACCTGATCCAGCAACACGGCCGGCTGAGCGAGACCGAGGCGGTCTCGCTCGCGATCCAGATCGCCCGTGGCCTGCAGGCGGCGCACGCCTGCGACCTGGTCCATCGCGATCTCAAGCCGAAGAACGTGTTCATCACCGCCACCGGCGTCGCCAAGCTCGGCGATTTCGGTCTCGCCCGCAGCACTTCGCAGGAACGCACGATGCTGACGATGACCGGGACCACCGTCGGCACACCGGCCTACATGTCGCCCGAGCAGGTCCGTGGCCACGACGACCTGGACATCCGCACCGACATCTACGCGCTCGGCGCGGTGCTCTACGAATGCCTGATCGGCCGACCGCCGTTCACCGGGGGCCAGGCGGTGGTGCTGCGCGCGCATCTCCGCGAACCGGTGGGCGATGTGCGCGCGCTGCGTCCGGAGCTGAGTGAGCGCGTGGCCCGCACGATCATCAAGTGCATGGCCAAGGAGCCCGACCGCCGCTTCTCCAGCCCGGCGCGCCTGGTCCACAGTCTCGAACAGACCCTGCGCAGCGGTGCACGCGCGGACGCCACGCTCGCTCCGGGGGTGGCGGCCGAGGCGGTGCCCGACGCCACGCTCTCCGGCGGCGAGGTGGTGGCGCGTGGTACTTCCCCGCCGCCGGTGGCGCCGGTCTTGCGTCAGGGTCTGCCGGCCGGGATCGACCCGATGGCGCGCACCGCCACCGTGGCCGCGCCGCCGGCCGCTGGGTACACCGGCGACTGGGTGGTGCTGGTCGGCAGCGGCTCGCTCTCCGGCCAGGTGATCCACTGCTTCGCCCGTTCCCGTCTGTTGTTCGGCAAGCTGCGCAGCGAGCCGGTCGATGTCTGCCTCCGCGTCTATCCGATCGCCGAGCACGATGCCGCCTGCCGCCGTATCAGCCGGCAGCACTTCGCGCTCGCCTGGGATGCCACGGCCGGAGCGTTGCGCTGCAGCGATTGCGGTAGTGCCAACGGCACCGTGCTCGACGGCCAGGTCATGCGTCGGACCAGCTGCGTGCTCCAGCCCGGCGGCCACCGGCTGGGTGTCTCCGGTTCGATCGCGCTTTCGCTTGTCAGCCGACCGCCCGATCACGCGGTGCTCACCCGCGAAGGCAATCGCCCCGGCATGGCCTACGTCATGGTTCTCCATCGCTGTAGCATCGGCGGGCCGGGGGCCGATCTGCCCGTGCCGGCGCTCGGCGCGGCGCTGCCGGTCCTCGAGCTCGAACGGGTCGACGGCGCCTGGCGATGGCGGCTCGACCGTACCCAGGCTTGGGCCCCGCTCGCGCTTGGCCAGGACTGGGCGCCCGCCGGGTTGCCGTTGCAGGCGGTGGCGGGAAGCCATGACCACTTCGTCTGATCCGCAGGGATGGCGTTGGCCCTGGCGCGGCTTCGTCGTGTTGCTGGTGGGTCTGGCCGGCTCCGATCTCGGTGCGGCCGATCCACCGCCGCGCGCTTTCGAGTTGGAAGACGCGGTGGTGCGGGTGCGCCTGCCGCATCTGGTGCGCAGTCGCGAGCGCTTCGCACGCAGCCCCTTGAGCGTGTTGGCCCGACGTCTGGGATCCGGCCCGGAGATGTGGCGACGTGCGCTCGCGGACGTCGCGCTGAGCCCGGAAGAGAACCTGGCCGATCTGCTCCTCGCGCTGCGCGCCGCTGGCGCGTCATTGGCCTGGCCGCCGACGGATGCGCCGGGCCCGCGAGCCGACCAGGCGGTGCTCAACTGCGTGATTGAGGCCGAACCGCTGCGTTGGCTCAGCCCGCGTCTGCGGCGCTTCGTCCCCCAGCCGGCGGAGCGGCTCCCTCCGGACGGGATCGATTGGCTTTGCGAGGGCGACGGCATCCAGCTCGCCCGGTGCGGTGCGGTGCTCAATCTCAGTTGGTCGCGCCGCTACGGCGATCCCTTCGCGCGGCGGGCGGTGATCCCGCGGCCGCGGGCGGAACCGCCTCCCCTGTTCGATCCGCTCGCCGATGCCGAGGCGGTGGTGGCGCTCGATCGGGTCTATCGTTGGGCCGCGCCGGTGATGCGTCGTGCGGTGAGCGCGGAGCTTCACCCCCTGTTTCCGTCGGTGGCGCAGCTGCGTGGCGCCCGCGCCGAGCTCAGCTGGCGACTCGTTGCGATGGGCATCAGCGAGCGGCTGCGATTGGTGCATCCGCAGCTGGAGGCGCTCCCCGCCGATCGGGGCGTGGATCGTGCGTTGTTCGCCGGTCTGCCGAGCGACACGCTCCTGGCCCTGGCGCTGCGCCTGGGCCCGGAGGAGGCGGCGGGGTGGGGAGCGGCGCTGATCGATCGTCTGCCGCTCTCGCGACGATGGCTTATCGATGGTGTGTTGATGGTGGAGGGTCTGCCGCGCCTCAAGACCCTGTGCAAGCTGCCGCGCGGGCATGTGGTGTTCTACGCGCGCGAGGTCGGCGGGATCCCGGCGCTGACCCTGACGCTGGAAGTCGATGACGCGGTGGCTGGCGACCTGCTTGCGGGGTTGGCCGATCAGCTGGGATGGATGGAGGATGGAGCCGGCGACTACCACGGCATGTTCGGCATCCTGCCCGTGCATCTGGGCCTGCACGAGGGCTGGCTGGTCGTGACCACCGACGGACAGGGACTCGCGCCGTATCGGGCGCGCACAGGCGGCTTCCTCGAGGTTCCGGCGCTTGCGGCGGCGCTCGCGGCGCTACCCGAGGAGCCGTTGCGGTTGATCGGCCTGAGCCGTAGCCCGGCGGTATGGCAGCGAATGGCCCGGATGGCCCGGGGTGCGGTCGCGTTCGATCCGGCGGTGGCGGCCTACGCCCGCTCGCTGCAGCTCGATTCACTTCCGGCGTCGCTGCGGGCGCTGTCGCCGGAGGCGGGCAGCTGCCATCTTGAACAGCGGGCGGGCGCGTGGGAGCTACGCGCGACCGGTTTGTGCGGCGGGCCGATGAGTCAGATCCTGCTCGGGGCCGGCCTGGCAGGGTGGTGGCGATGGCGGCAGGCGGCGCCACAACGCGAACGGCCGGACCCAGCGGTCCCGGCCGAATGAGGGCAGGCGCTGTGCCGGCGATTCAGTTGGCGTCGGCGACCACGTCGACGGTACGCCCGCGGAAGGCGATGCTGCCGTCGATGCGGGCGAACAGGGTGTAGTCCTTGCCGAGGCCGACGCCGGCGCCCGGCTTCCAGCGGGTACCGCACTGACGGATGATGATGTGGCCGGCGCGTACGCGCTCGCCGCCGTACTTCTTGATGCCCCGGCGCTTTGAAATGCTGTCGCGGCCGTTGCTGGTCGAACCCTGACCGGTCTTGTGTGCCATGTCGCCCTACCTTTCCTGCGAATGGGCAGCGGAGGATACGTGACTGTGCCTGCGATCAAGCGCTTTGTCCGCGCGCTGCGCGCGGCGGAGCCGGCGAGGGGTGCAGCACCCGGGCGAGCTCAGGAGAGACAGGTCCCTCAGAGCTCCAGGAAAGGCTGCCAAACCGATCCCGGCCTTGCGCGCGTCAGCGCGCCGCCGCGGGGGTCATGGGGGCCGGGCCGGCCCCCATCCGCCGACAGAGCCCTGTTTTCCGC
>JBEPXK010000280.1:4137-5524 GCA_041641915.1 Planctomycetota bacterium | reverse complement strand
CAGGCGAACGCCAGCAGGGCTCGGAGAGCGATCCCAACGCGCACTTCCTCGACGTGGTCGCCGGCCGGGCGCCGGCGCTGATCACCATCACCGACGCCATGGTCCAGGCCGCGTTGCTGCAGGCGATGGTCGCCTCCGACGCCAGCGGACAACCGCAGCCGATCACCGTGCCGGCCTGAGCCGATCCCGCGATCAGGCCAGACCGGCCGGCGGTGGTTCCAGCCGGTCGGTGCAGGGCAGGCGTCGCCACCGCGGTACGAGCATCACCGCCCGGCGCTCGCTGCAGGTGGGGTCATAGAGGCGGTTGCGCCGCTGCTCGGAAGCATCGCCGTCGACCGGCATGCGCCCGCAGCATCGGGCCTGCCCCTATCGAGGGGCGGCGGCCCGCCCCCCCCGGGTCCGCGATGGCATGGACAGCCCAAGTCCCGGATGGCTGCGGGCTGTCCCACCGGGCTGGAGCGCTATGGTTGCGGCATGCCCGGTGAACCGCGCGCAGACGAGCACGATGTACCGCCCCTGTCGCGGATGGAGCGCTTCGGTCTGCGCCTGCTGCGACTGCTCGAACGCCGGCGACCCCGCCAGGCAGAGCGGCCACTCGATCACGTCCTCGATGCCGTCGAGCGCGCGCGGGTGGAGAAGATCTGCCGCGCCACCGTCCTGCGCGCTTTCGCCATCGGCGCCGGCGCGGCGGCGTTGATCGCCGGGACCCAGTTCCTGGTCGACACCACCATCGCGCCCGGCGAGACCTGGCTCGAGACCATCCTGCACCGCCAGGGCCCCGTCCTGTTGATGGTCGTCCTCGCCACCCTGGCCGAAATCTTCCTGCTCCACCTCGACGCCCTGCGCGCGGTCCACGACCTCAGCCGGGTGGTCGGCCTGCCGCTGTTCGCCGACGACGCGGCCCAGCGCGCGGAGATCCGTCTGGCGATCGCCCGCGCCGCGCTCGAGCTGCCCGACCCGCCGGAGCGCATCGCCGGCTGCGACCCCCGCCTGGAGAGCAGCCGGCTGTGGCTGGTCTGCTGCGCAATCGCCTACAAGGCCAAGGTCGGCGTGAGCAACTTCATCGCCAAGGCCCTGGTGCGCCGCCTGCTCGGCCGCGCCGCCCTGCGCGCGCTGCTGCCCTTCATCGCGGTGCCGATCACCGGGCTGTGGGCCGCTTGGGTCAGCGCGCGGGTGATGCGCGAGGCCCGCGCCCGGGTGATGGGCCCCTCGGCGGTGCACGAATTGATCGACGGTCTGTTCGCTACCCTTGGCGGGACCCTCAAAGGTCCACATGCTCCTGTCGACTACAGATTGGAGCCCGGCCAGGCTTTGCCGGGCGACCGGCCGACCGAGGGGTGGTTTTCGCCGAAAACGGGCCGCAGGCCCGGCGAAAACGCGGCCGCAG
>JBEPXK010000280.1:0-4127 GCA_041641915.1 Planctomycetota bacterium | reverse complement strand
GCGATAGGTGGCCCCGGTGGGGCCACCGGGCCGACGCAGCGCAAGCGCAGCCCCGCAGCAAAGCGAGGAGCAAGCGCAGCTGGGGTGCGCCGAAGGCGCGAGGGGGCAGCGCCCCCTCTGAAGAAAGCGCTACCCTTGGCGACGGACCTGATAGCCGCCGCGACGGCGAATGGATCATGCGCGCCGTCGGTTCGGTGGTGGTCCGTCGCGGCAGCATGCATCCCAACCTCGCCCAACTGCTGCTCGAACTCGAAGCACGTTTCGGCCACTCGCCCCCGCCCACGGCCTACGCCTCGCGCCAACTGCTGGCGGAACTGCCGCAGGTCGGCCAACGCCGGCAGGCCCTGGCCATGCGCGCGGTCGGCGTGGCCATCGCCGCCGACGGCCACCTCCAGGGCCTGGAACGCCGTTTCGTCCGCGCCGCCCAACGCGCCTGCGGCCAGACCGAGGACCTGCGCCCCTTCGCCCGGCTCGCCCGCGCCTTCACCGCCGGCGCGACCATCCGCCCCCAACTGGTGCAAGCGCTCTGGCCGACGCAGACACAGCGGCAAGCGGAAGCAGCGGGACCGGCCTGAGCGCGGCGTTCGGCGACGCAGCGGTATGGGCGCCGGGCGATGGCGTGCCGACGGCGCCGATCGAGGGCGTTGGCGGATGGCTCGCCGCCCGCCAGCGAAGGCCGGCCCAATCGATGGCCGCCGGCCCACATGCCGGGTGACAACGGCTGAAGCATCGCTGTGACCGCACGGTCGATCGCTTGGCATCACCGTGCTGAGCGCATCGCATGTGAGTTGGGCGATGGCTCGCCATTCCCGCCCCATCCGCGCCATCACCCCGCAACAGCTTCCGGTCCGCCCGGTATCAACAGAGGTACGGGAGCCGCCATGCAACGAGCCCGCCACCTCGCCATCCTCGTCCTGTTCGCGGGCAGCGCCCTGTCGGCCGCCGAGGTGGTCCGCATCGGCGATCCGGGGTCGGTGTTCGATCCGAGCCGCTACGACGCTGCCTACCCCAACAGCAAGGAGTGGGCCAAGGCCGGGGTCCAGGGCGGCGTCCCCTTCCGTACGCAGACCCCGGTGGTCGCGCGGGTCGAGCCCGGCGGCAACATCCAGGCGGCGATCAACAGCGTCGGCGGGTCCCCCGGGGTGGTCCTGCTCGCCCGCGGCGTCCACCCGATCACCCAGCGCATCGAGCTGCGCGACAACGTGATCCTGCGCGGCGAGGACCGGGACGAGACCATCGTCAGCTACGACATCGGCTCGGCCGGACGCGGCGGGCTCGGGCTGTGCATTCTCATGCGCAAGATCGAACGCGCGGGGCTCGAGGACCTGACGCTCCAGCACGCCCGGGTGGCGGAACTCGATCACGACAAATACCACGAGTCCTACACCAACCATCCGGAATGGGCCTCCGGCGACAACGCCACCGTGGAGATCAACAAGGCCAGGAACTGCTGGGTCCAGCACTGCAAGATCATCTGGAACGTCAACCGCCCCGTCCGCGTGTGGGCTGGCTCAAGCCACATCACCCTGCGCGACAACATCGTCGACTACGCTGTTCAGCGCGGCGGCCAGGGTTCGAGCTACTACGAGGTCGTGGGCGCGACCTACGTACTGATGTACAACGAGAAGGTCAGCCGGATCCGTCACGTCTGTCTCGACGGCACGATCGACTACTGCGTGCTCACCCACTGCCACCTCGAGGTCGACGTCAACTGGCACTGCATCCCGCCGATGGGCAAGAGTCTGGTGACCGACTGCTACGCTGGCGCCCGCGAAGCCGGCCATCGCTGGCCACCCTTCTGCCACTACGTCGATCCGGTGCCGACGAGCAACCTGATCTACAAGTGCACGCCAGAGTGGAACGACGGCCGGGTCTACTGCACCGAGCATCCCGGCAAGCCCTTCGTCAAGGACTCCGGCCGCCCGCCGCCGAAGCATGGCACCCTCTACCCGGTCACCGGACGCCACATCCCCTACGAACAGATCGCCGCCGACAAGCTTCTCGTCCGCCTGGGCGAAGCCGAATCCGCGCGCGATTGGCCCGTGGTCCAGGCCTGCTGCGCACGCCTGATCACCACCGGCGCCCTCACCGGAGACGAACAAGCGCGGGTCGAACGGCTCGACGCGCGCGCCGAGGCAGCAGCGGCAGCGGCCCTGGCGACGGCGCTGGAAGAGGAGGAGCACGAGGACCTGCTCGCGTTCCTCGGGACCTGGAAGCACGCCGCCTGCCGCGAACGCGGCGTGGCCGAGGCCGAACGCCGCGGCACCGCAGTGCTGGACGAACTCGAGGCCGAACGGCGTCCCGACCCGGAGGACTGGCAGGAATTCCTCGCCGCCTGGCAGGGGCTGGCCGTCGCCGGCCGCGCCCAGGAACGCTACGATGAGCTGGCCGCCACGGAGCTCGCCGGGTTCCGCGATCGTTACAAACCCGAGACCCGCTCGTGGATGCGCGAGGCGCTGGAATTCCTCGGGCAGTGGCGTGGCAGCGCCGCGGCCACTACACTCGACCAGGAAGTCGCCGCGATCCTCGATCCGGTGCTCGCGAAACTCATGAAGATGAAAACCGGACGCGATCGCGCCGCACGGCTGCAGGCCTTCGTGCGCAGCTTCGCGCCCAGCAGCACTGCCGCGCGCGCCCGCCAGGCCCTTTCCGACGTGCAGCGCTGAGACGGGACCGGCTGGGTGGTGCCGAGTGGGCCACCGCACCGGCCCGGCGGCGCCACCGATCGCAACACTCCGCAGGCGACCTGCGCACAGGCCGCGAAATACGAGGGGGAGACCATGCGTTTCATCGGCCGGATACTGCTCATCTGCGTACCACTGCTCACCGCCGCCGTCGCCCCGGCAGCCGATGCCGTCGAGGACCGGCTCGTGGCCAACGCCCGCCAGCTCGACGCAGCCACGATGGCCATGCGCGCGTGCTGGTATCAGACCTTGGGTGAACTGACCGGCGAACTGCCATCCGCCCCCCGGGTCTGGCGTCTGCACCTGCGCGAGGCCGTGGCCAACCGTGACCTCCATCTCGAACTGATTGCGATCGATGGCCACTGGGCCGCGGCCCTGGCCTGGAGTCCGGACTGGAACACCGCCGTCCACCGCGTGCGCATCGACAACACCTCGCCGCCGCCGGACAACGAAGCCAAGGCCTGGTCGGGCGAGTTGGCTCTCGACCTGCAGATCGACGCCCTGGACCCGATCGATGCCGAACAGGCGATCGCCGCCAGGATCAATCTGGAGGCGCAATGGAAGAACGAAGCGGTGACGGGTCGCTACCGCCTGCAAGCACCGGGCACCGACGCGCGCGGTCGGTTCGCCGGCACCAGACAGGACTACACACCAGCAAGCGGCCCACCCGCGGATCTGCCCGATCGGTTGCTGCAGGGCGCCCCCCTGCATCGCGTCTACGACATATCGCGTAACAACGAGCGGACCCTGCGCCTGTGGTACGGGCGCCTGCGGGCGCTGCGGCTGCACGCACGCGACGTACTCGTCGACTACGCCGCGGCGCACGCGGCGACCCGATGCTGGCCGCTGAAGCGTCCGGATTTCGGTCCGCGCACCGCGCAGACCAGCGAACCGACGGCCGGCGGGGCGGACATCGACGACGCGCTCGAAGGGCTCGGCGGCGCCGGTGACCTGGGTGACCTCGGCGAACTCGGCGCGGACCTCGCACTCGGCGTGGAAGAGGAGGGCGCGACGGTCGGCCCCGTTCCCCGGTTGGACGACTGCCTCGCGGTGGTCGCGGAGATGGCCGACCTGAGCCAGACGATGCTCACCGCCGCGCGCGCGGCGCTCGACCGGCCTGCCGCCGCGGCCGTTCCCCGCGGCAAGCGCAGCGCGGATCCGGAGTTCGGCCCCTGGTTCGGCTGGCGCCCGCTCGCCCGCAGCGCGGATGGCACCAACCGGCTACCGGCTGACGCCGGCGCCGAGGGCATCCAGGACTGGCCCCACATCGCCGGCTGGCACATGACCGGCCCGCTGCCGCGCACCGATCCCGATACTGTGACGCCCACGCTGCCGGAATGCTTCGCGCCGCCCGGAACCGCTTTCCGCGTGCCGCAGCGCGACGCACCCGTGGTCGAATGGATCGCGCCCTGGGTGCCGCCCTCTGGCATCGTGCGACCGCCG
>JBEPXK010000279.1:0-5533 GCA_041641915.1 Planctomycetota bacterium | reverse complement strand
CGACAGAGCCCTGTTTTCCGCCGAAAATGGGCCGAAGGCCCGGCGGAAACGCCAGCGAAGCTGGCGAAGGGCGACAGAGGCCGTGGGGGTACGCGCCGAAGGCGCGAGGGGGCAGCGCCCCCTCTGAAGGAAGCCTCAAGCAATCGAGGCACTGAGAGCCACGGCTGTCGTGCTCCCGGCGATCGCCCGACGACGGTGGCGGATCAGCGATTAGACTCGACCCCACAGCACCACTGCCACCGTGAGGTCCAGCCGTGCCGCCAGCTGCCACCCATCCAGGGACGATCCAGTCGCTCGACGCGACGCTGCGCCGCCTCGCCGCGACGCGCGATGAGGCGTTGTGGCGTCGACTGCTGGCCGCCCAGGCGCCAGCGCTGGGTCAGGTCGCCTATGGCATCCTGGGGCAACGCCAGCTCGCAGACGACGCCGTGCAGGAGGCCTGCCTGGATCTGACGCGGGCGCTCGCGCGCTACCGGCCGGGCAGCGACGCCGCTGCCGCGGCTTGGCTGCGCCAGATCGTGCGCAACAAGGCGCTCGAGATCCGGCGCCGCGAACATACCCGACAGCAACACGAGACACGCGCCCAGTATTGCCGGGCCGAGTCGAAGCACGAAGACCTCGATGCCTGGACGCGGACCCAGTTGCGCGCGGCGCTTGCGGCGCTCGGGGATTGTCACCGTCGGGCGGTGGAGCTGCGATATTACCAGCGTCAGGATCACGCAAGCATCGCACGGCAACTGGGCATCAGCCCGGCGGCAGCGCGCAAGCGCGTCGAGCGCGGCTTGCGCGCCCTGCGGCGCCAGTTGCGCAAGCGCGGCGTCCGCTACCAACTACCGGCTCTGTCGCTGTTGCTCGAAGGCCGGCCAGCGCCGGCTCCGGCGCCGGTCGGCGTCGTCCTCCCTCCCTTCGCCGGCGCTCTCGCCGCGGCCGGCATCGCTGCGCTCGCCGGAACGGCGCTGCTGTTCGCGGCCGTGCGGATCGGTTCCGACTCCCACGTGGCCCCGAGGGCGTCGGCCGTGGGTGCTGCGGACACCCAGACCAGCCTGGCCGCCTTCGTGGCCGCCTTCCAGTCGCGGCATCCGGACTGGCGTGAGCGCGCGGCGGGCCTCGCCGAGCGATCGTGGCAGCCGATCGGCGCGGTGGCACTCGTCGACGGCGAAGCCCGGACGCTGCTCGCGAACCGGGCGGATGCCTGGCAGCGCTGCGCCGTGGTCAGCCGCGGTCCGGCGGTCGACCTCGATCGCACCGCGCTGTTGCTCGTCGCAGAGGTCGAGACCGTGGTCCGTGACGGCTACGCGCGTTTCGGTCTCGGCTATTGTGGCGGCACGGCGCCGTATCCCGAGGGCATCATGCATCGCCTCGGCCTGGCCGAGGCCCCGGCCGCCGGCGCCGGCCGCGAGCGCAGCTACACGCCGCTGGATCCGTCTGCGTCGATCCACGCACCGCAGCTGTTCCAGGTCGCGGTCGCCTTCGAGCCAGACGGGGTGCGCTTGTTCTGCAACGGTCGCAGCGATCGGCTGGACGCTGCGCCGCGGCAGGGGTGGCGCAGCGCCCACCCGGCGCTGAGTTTCGACGCCCGCCGCCTGAGCGAGTCGGTGCCGGCGCGCGTGCGACGTCTGCGGATCCTCACCGCGCCGGTGTCGACCCGCGACGACGCATTCTGAGCCCGGTGACGCGCGCCGCGCGCGTCTCACACGCTTGCCCGATCCCATCCGCAGCCCCGGTCACGTCTGCGCGTCGCGCGCAGGGCGTCAGTGAGCCACATCATCGAACGAGCCGGGAGCTCACTCATGCTGCGAACCTGTCTGTCTCTTCTCTGCCTGTCCCTGCTGTCGCTGAGCGCGTCAGAGACGCCGGTGCCCGCCTCGTTCAGCATCACGGTCGAGGCCGGCACCACCAGCCCGGTCACCATGTCGGCCAGCGACGGCGATACCGCATCGAACCAGCTGACCTACGAGGTCCTTTCCGGTCCCAGCCACGGCAGTCTGAGCCTGAAATACGATCCACAATACTACGACTACGATGCCTACCCGCACTACACGCGCTATCGCAACTACACGCCGAATGCCGGCTTCGCCGGCACCGACAGCTTCGACTACCGGGTGAGCGACGGAACCAACTGGTCGGACACGGCGACGGTGACCATCACCGTCGACGGCAACTACGTGCCGGTGGCCTGCGATCTGCGCGTCACCTGCTACACCGACATCGCTTCGACCAAGCAGTGGTTCCCGCTGCCGGACATCGACGAGGACGCCGGGACCACCACCACCTACACCATCGTGGATGAACCGGCGCACGGTTCGTTGATCCAGCATTCCGCGCGGAAGGAGCTGTTCCGCTACGTGCCCGACGCCGGCAGCGATGCGACCAGCGACACTTTCACCTGGAGGACCGCGGATGGCCAGGCGACCTCAAACACCGCCAACGGCACCGTGCTGATCCGCGCCAGCGGCGATCCGGTCGGCCGGCTGGTCGTCATTCTCATTGACCAACCGACCTACGCCGAAATCGCGACCCGGGTCGACCGGCTCAAGGCCGACCTCGAGGCCGAGGGTTTCAGCGCCGCGATCCGCTACACCGGCACGGCGCAGGAGAACTGGCAGTATCTGCACGACGCCTATCACGGCTCGGGCCCCTTGCTCTCCGGGGCCATCCTGCTCGGCAACGTCCCGCGTCCGGGCGACTACGACCAGAACTACATGTTCCTCGACACCTACGAGACCGGCGACACCAACCACCATGGGCACCATCCGCATATCTGGGTGACGCGGTTCGACTCGCGCGACGTGCTCCAGCTGCGCAACGCCCTGGATGCCAACCACCACTACCGCAACGACCAGAGCCGCACGCCGCTGACCGCCTGGAGCACCACCGGTGGTGATTTCGGCCCCGCCTCGGTCAGCCCGGACAATTACCTGCTGATCTGGCCCGAGCGCGCCGAGCATTACCAGGATGGCAAGATCGGCAGCATCCTGCCGGCGATGATGGCCGGCGGCGAATTCATCCACCGCGAGAACCACAACGAGCCGTACGTCGGCAAGGGCCCGCATAACCTCCGCGCCGCGGTGATCACCGGCTGCAGCGCCGCAAGCAAGGGCGACAAGGGGCCGGACAACTACCAGTTCGGCTACGGCGGCAACAACGTGTTTTCGGTCGGCGCGACCGAGACCATGTTCGGCGGTGGATACGATCTCTCGCAGGTGCTCATCGACAGCCATCCCTACGTGGATCTGTTCAACAACCGCGAATGGTGGGGGTCGATGCTGGTCGAGGGCATGCTGGTCGACGTCGGCCAGTTCAGCGACGCCTTCACCCATTTCTACGGCGATGGCTCGTTGGGCGTCAAGATGGCCGGTGCCAACGAACCGCCGGCGATCGATGTCTTCAGCGTGAGCACCGACGAACCGGTGGTCGAGGAGCCGCTGACCATCACCTTGGAGGCGAGTGATCCCGACGCCGCCGCGAGTGACAGCCCGTATCTGCCATTCGAGTATCAGGTCGATATCTTCGCCGACGGCACCGACTACGGCCGGCGCGAACCCGACCTGACCCTGACCAGCACCGCGGCGACCTGCGTGCTCAGCCAGGACTTCGCCTGGTACGCTCCGCACAACTACACCATGCGTGTCGAGGTGATGGACGAATGGCGGGCGCGGTGGTTCGTGGACCATGCCGTGCGTGTACGCAACAACCCCTCCGCGCCGATGCGGATCAACTGCGGCACCTACGAATTCGGCGACTGGCGCGCCGCTGATGGTCGGATGTGGTATCACGACCAGAAGCGCGCCGGCGGGAGCTGGGGCTACGGCGGGGACGACGGCGGCCGGCCGAGCGACAACCGCAAGCCGGTCAAGCAGAGCGTGACCGGCAGCAACGACGATCGGCTGTTCTGGTATTTCCGCAACGTGCGCAAGACCGACGAGGATCAGACCTGGCGCATCCCCGTCGACGACGGGGAATGGACGGTGACGCTGTATTTCGCGGACATGCTCTCGGACGGCGCCGGGCAGCGGGTGCTCGACGCCTGGCTGGAGGGATCGCAGGTGCTCGATGGTTTCGACTGCTACGGCGCGGTCGGAGCGAAGACCGTGTCCACGCAGAGCTGGACCATCGACATCAGCGATGGCTGCATCGATCTCGCCTTGCGCAAGGACGCCTCCAGCAGCGCCAACGCCTTCATCAGCGCCATCGCAGTGATCCCGGCTGCCGGACCGTCGGATGTGGCGCCGGTGGCGCGGGACGACGGCGCTGCGGCCACGCCGGGCCAGCCGCTGGCCATCCCGGTGCTGGCCAACGACAGCGATCCGGCCGGCGATGCGCTGAGCATCAGCGATGCCGGTGACCCGGCCCACGGCAGCGCGCGCATCGATGGCAACGACATCGTCTATACCAGCGACGCCGGTTACCGCGGCAGCGATGCGTTTACCTACACCATCGCCGATGCCAACGGCAACGAGGCCAGCGCGCAGGTGACGGTGCTCGTGCGCAGCGCGGATCCGAACCGTCCGCCGTTGGCGGTGGCCGACAACGCCGCGGTCGCGCCGGGTGAGACGGTGACGATTGCGGTGTTGGCCAACGACAGCGACCCCGATGGCGACGCGCTGAGTCTGAGCGCCGTCGGCGCTAGCGCGCTCGGCACCCCTGCCATCGACGGTGACGCGATCGTCTTCCAGGCCGGTGGCCTGGCGACGGGCACGGCTGAATTCACCTATACGCTCAGCGACACGCACGGCGCCACAGCGACGGCCACGGTGCGGGTGGCGATCGATGGCGACCTCTGCGTGCGCAGCATCGTGATGGACAACGTCAGCGGGGGCAGCTGGGACATCACGCCCGAGGCGACCACCAAGCAGGTCGAGGAGTCCACCACCACCTTCGATGGCCTCGATCCGACGCGCGCGCACACGCTCAGCCCGACGCTCGAGGGGCCAGGATGAAGCCGCCGCCGCACCGCTGTCTGAGCGTGCGCAGCGCCCTTGCGCTGCTGGTTATCGGTGTCGGTCTCGCTGGCGCCTGGTGGTTGCGTTCCACCGGGCCGATGCAAGCCGCGGCGACCGGCGGCGAGTCGCGGCGCGGTGCAGGGCAGACGGCCACGCGCGCGCCCGGCGCCGGGGCGATGGGCCCGGTGCAGGCGACGGCGACGGCTGGGGGCGGACCTGATGACGTTCGCCCTGGCACCGCGGGGAAAGTGAGTGCGACGAGCATGGCGTCGACGCGGGCGCCGATGCCGGCCGTCACGGCCGGCGCGCAGCGCGGCGTGTTGCCGACCAGGCCGGCGGCCGTGGCCGGACCCGCCGGGTTGGCCCGGCCGCCAGCGGTCGTGGCGGCAGCCCTCGGACCGGCAGCGGACACACCCGAAGCCCCGGCGTGGCGGCGGCGCAGCCCGCGCCATCGCGATCCAGCCGCGGTGCGTCGGTATGGCAACACCGCCCTGCCGTTGCGCCTGCGCCAGCGGGACCTGGTTGCACAGGCCCGCCGCGGCGAGGCGGCGACCATGCGCTCGCTGATGGCGATCGGCGACAGCGATATC
>JBEPXK010000278.1:0-5573 GCA_041641915.1 Planctomycetota bacterium | reverse complement strand
CCATGGGCCGCGACCGCCCGCTGCGCGCCCACGAGGCGGCCCAGCTCCAGGTCGACACGCTGCGCGACTGGCTCGAACCACTGCTCGACGCGGCCCCGCTCGAGATCGCCATCGTCGGCGACGTCGAGCCCAGCGGAGTGCTACCCACCCTCGCCACCTGGTTCGCCGGGCTCGCGCCACGCCGCGCGGTCTCGACGATCGATGACATCACCGCCCCGGGCGCGCTGCCCGCCACCCCGCCGCTGCCGACCGGCGAACACCGCTTCACCTACAACGGCACCATCGCGCGCAGCGTGGTCCGGGTCGCCTGGCCGACCGACGACGCGGCCGACATCGCCTTCCGCCGCCGCATGGGCCTGGTCGGCAAGATCCTCAACGAGGTCCTGCGCGAGACCATCCGCGAGAGCCTGGGCCAGGCCTACTCGCCCCGCGCCTGGCACGACGCCAGCACCGACCTGGACGGCGCCGGCGCGCTGGTCGCGCACATGGCCGTCGAGCGCGGCCAGGCCACGGCCGTGCTCGACGCGCTCGACACCGCGGTGGCCACCTTGCGCCGCGACGGCCTCGACCCGGAATTGTTCACCCGGCTGGTCACCCCGGTGCGCGCCGGCATCGGCGCCTGGCGCGATACCAACCGCTACTGGCTCGGCTCGGTCGTCGCCGGCTCGAGCCAGCGCCCGCAGCAGCTCGACTGGGCCGCGAGCATGGCCGCGGCCTACGCGACCATGAACGTCGAGGAGGTCGCACCGCTCCTCGAGCGTTATCTCGGCGGCGAACGACTGGTACTCGTCGGCACCAGCACCGGAGCGCGAGGGGCTGAGGCCGAAGCCGAAGCCGAAGCCGAAGCCGAAGCCGAAGCGGTCACCCCGATACCACCGGGCCAGGCCGACGCGGCGATCCCCGCCGACGCGACCCACATCCGCCTGCGCATCGGCGCCGACCAGCGGCTCTGGCTCCTGATCCCCGGCGCCGACGCGGCACCCTGGCGCGCGGTCGACCCCGCCAGCCTCGGCGAGGCCCTCGCGGCCCAGGCGCAGGCCGCAACGCCGGTCGTATTCACCGCCGCCCTGGAAACACCCTACGGTTTCGTCGCCGAGGTCATCGACCAGCTCCAGCAGGCGGGCCTCGTCGACATCCGCTTCGAGGCGACCCGGCCAACCGACGCCCCACCGTGAACACCGCCGCAACCGGACGGCGAGCCATCGGCCACGGCCAGCGACCACCCCACCTTCAGCGCCCGATCTGCTCCCGCCGCCGGTCCAGCTCCTGCCAATCCGGTGCAGGGGATCCGAAATTACGGCCGTCGCCCTGCCACGGCACCACGTCGCAGGTCTCCTGGTACCAGGTGAGCATGCGTTCGCGCAGCGCCAGGATGCGCTCGCGGCAGGCGGGGTCGTGGATCCGGTTGTGGCGTTCCTGCGGATCGCTGACCAGATCGTAATATTCGTCGTCCTCGCCGTAGCGGCGGACGTACTTGTCGCACGCCGTGCGGACCATGGTCGCCTTGCGGTGTTCGGGGCCCGCGTCGGTGGTCTGATAGCGGATCCGCGGCCAATACAGCAATTCCTCCGGCCGCTCGCAGGCAAGGCTCTGCAGTTCCATGCAGTGCGTCTCGCCCGGCAGCCGGCCGCCTTCGCAGAACACGGCATCGCGATGCGTCTCGGCCGTTCCGGCGATGGCCGGCAGCAGGCTGCGGCCGAAATGGGTGTAGGCGGGCTCGATGCCGCTGAGCGCATAGACCGTGGCCGGGAAGTCGACCAGCTCGACCAGGGCGTCATTCACCCCGGGGCGGCAGGCCACATCCACCGGCGGCTTGACCACCAGCGGCACCCGGGTCAGACAGTCCTCGAAGGTGTTCTGCGTCTTCTCCACCAGACCGTAGTCGCCGGTGAAATCGCCGTGATCGGCGAAGCAGAACAGCGCCGTCTGATCGTAGCAGCCGGCCTCGCGCAGCGCCGCCACCAGCAGGCCCCATTGGTGATCGACGCGGGCGCACATCGCGTAATAGACCGCCCGCAACTCGCGCCAGCGCGCTTCGTCCCAGCCGTCCAGACCCTGGGCGCGATGGATCCCCGCCAGCAGGCTGGGCTTGCCGGACCAGTCCGCCGGCGTCGGGATCCGCGGCGGGATCGCCGCGCGATCGATGGCCGAGAACCAGGGCTCCTCGCAGGCGTAGGGCGGATGGGGGAAATTGAGCGAGAGGAAGATACAAAACGGGCGATCGTTCGGCGCGGTGCGGATGAACTCCAGCGCCGCGTGCAGGTGACACCAATCGTGATCGCGCAGACCCCCGGGTGGGGTTTCGATCCGGCCGTAGAGGAACGAGAACCAGTTGTCCCCGTCCGGCTCGCCGCGCCAGGCGCGCTCGCCGTGGGTGTTGGGCCCGTTGAGGTCCTGGCAGGGGTTGTAGTGGTCGCAGGCGCGCCCAGGGCCGTCCTCGCCGGGGATGAGGTCGTTCTTGCCGCCCCACCAGACGTGGTAGCCGGCCGCGCGCAGCTGTTCGAGCAGCAACGGCTCATCGCGGTGGAGCATGTGGTACATGGTCCGGTGCCCGGCGGTATGCGGGTACCAGCCGGTCATGAAACTGCAGCGGCTCGGGGTGCAGACGGGATTCTGGCAGAAGGCGCGCGAGAAGCTCACCGCATCCTCGGCCACCGAGCGATCGAGGTTGGGCGTCTGCGCCGCCGGATCGGCGAGATGCCCGAGCACGTCGCCGCGCCACTGATCGGGGTTGAAGATCACCAGATTGGGTGGTCGGGGCATGCCGTTCCTCACGCGTTGTCAACCGCCGCCCACGCTCTGGCCGCGGCGGGGTTCGGGGACGCCACGCCCGAGGCGAAAGAGCCGAATGGGGGCCTGAGCCCCATGCTCAAGCCGTGGGTCGGGGGCAGGCCAACCCTGATCGGCGGACGGGCCGGGACAAGCGCCGGCGACTCAGCGCCCGTCGACCGCCGGGCGCGGGCCGCTCCATCCGCTCGGCGAGGCGGCGAGAACCTCGCGCACCAGGGCGATGAGGCGGTCCTCGTCGAGGTCGAGCTGGCGCGGCGGCGGATCCCAGCGTCGGCGGGTGATGATGCATCCGATGTGGTTATCGAGTTCACGAGCGGTGAACTCCGTCGCCCGGCTGTCGGTGTCGGTGTCCTCGATCTCGAGCGTGGTGATCGGATCGATGTCCTTGCGCGGCATCTGCACCACGGTCCATCCGTCGTTGTCGGCATGGAAGTAGAACCAGCTCGCTCCGTAGCTGCCGCGGGCCTCGGCCGGGTAGTCCTGGAACAGGATGTACTCGAAGACCACCGGTGGCGCGCTCATGACACGTCTTCCCCATCGTCCTCTGCGGCCGGGGCATTCTCCTTTTCGTGCAACAGCTCAGCCTTTTCGCGAGCGCGCTCGCCACGTTCCCGTCCGCGCCGGCTCAGAGCGTTGAACTGATCCTGGGTCACTTCGCCGATCATCTCGGTGTACTGCTTGACGATCTGGTTCTCGGCCGCGTCGACCGCGCCGTCGGCGTAGGCCCCGGCAACCATGTCCTCGAGGCACTCGAGGTTGTTCCAGCGCGACTCGAGCAGGCGCGGCTCCTTGCTCTCGGCCAGCAGGCCTTCGGCGCGCTCGATATTTCCATCATCGACCCAGCGGAACAACCGCACCCGCGCGAGCACCACCTTCTCGGCGATGCTCACCTCGTTGTCGGCGCGCAGCGTCAGCAACACGTTGGCCACGTACTTGTCGAGTTCGCAATCATCCATGGGTCGTTCTCCTCAGTCGTCTGCATCCGTGGTGGCGCGGTAGTCCGCTTCGCTTGCACCCGCACGCGCGAGTACCGCATCCCAGTCCTGTTCCGAATCGAGCCAGGCCGCGGCGTGATCCGGGCCGAGCGCGACCGGCATGCGATCGTGCACCTGTGCGATCGTGGGGTGCGCGGCGGTGGTGACGATGGCGAAGGCCGCGCCGGCCGGCGTGGCCTCCCACAGCCCGGCCAGGGTGAAGCGCTTGCGCTGCGGACGCAAGCTCCAGCGCTGGCGGCTGCCCGTGGGGCCGGTCCACTCGTGCCAGGCCAGCGCCGGTACCAGGCAGCGTCGTGTCGCGGCCGCCGGGCGCCACAGGCCGGAGTCGCCGAGGCGATCGTCGCGCGCCAGGGTCAGCCCGCGCTTCGCGAAGCTGCGTTGCCAGCCCCAGCGCGCCGGCGCAAGCACCGTACCGCCGGCCTCGGCGCGGACGAGCGCATATCCCCGCAGCGGATAGACCGTGTGCGCCTGCTCGAGCAGCTCATCGTCCTGGACCAGATTGCACAGCGCGCCCGGCAGCCCCGCGCGGCGCGAGACCACCGTCTTCAGAGCCGGGGCGTAGAAGGTGCCACACATGGGGGCGCATTAGAGCCCCGCGCGCGAGCGCCGTCAAAGGAGATGTCGCCACCGGGCCGGTGAGAGCCGCGCGCGACGCGCGTTGCCCCGCTGCGCCGCGTCGGACAATGCCAGGCACGAACCATGGCCGATCGCAGCATCCTCCACGTCGACATGGACGAGTTTTTCGCCGCGGTGGCGAAGCTCGACGATCCCACCTTGCGCGGGCGCCCCCTGCTCATCGGTGGCCGTCCGGATCAGCGCGGGGTGGTGGCCACCGCCAGCTACGAGGCGCGGCGCTACGGCTGCCGCTCGGCGATGCCGATGGCCACCGCGCTGCGCCTGTGCCCGGCGGCGGTCGTACGCCGGCCCGACGGCCGCCGCTACCGCGCGATCAGCGAGGCGGTATTCGCGATCTTCGCCCGCTACACGCCGACGATCGAACCGCTATCGATCGACGAGGCCTTCCTCGACCTCAGCGGCACCGAACGCCTCCACGGCCCGGCGCTCGGCGTCGCCGAGGCAATCCGCGCCGCGATCCGCAGCGAGATCGGCATCACCGCGAGCATCGGCGTCGCGCCGAACAAATTCCTGGCCAAGCTCGCCAGCGACCTCGACAAACCCGACGGCCTGACCGTGATCACCGCCGCGAACCTGCGCGCGGTGCTCGACCCGCTCGACCTCGCCTGCCTTTGGGGCGTGGGCCCGGCTGCGGCCAAGCGGCTGCGACGCATCGGCCTGCACACCATCGGCGACATCCACAGCTGCGACCCCGACCGCCTGGAGCGCGAACTCGGCGCGAGCAACGCCGAGCACCTCAAAGATCTGGCCGCGGGGCGCGACGTCCGCCCGGTGGTGCCCGACCACGCGGCCAAATCGATCGGTCAGGAGCAGACCTTCGCCACCGATATCGGCGACGCCCGGATCCTGCGTGCGGTCCTGCTCGGCCAGGTCGAGGCGGTCGCCCGTCGCCTGCGCCGCCAGGGGCTCAAGGCGCGCACCGTCAGCCTCAAGCTGCGCTACGCCGATTTCACCACCATCAGCCGCTCGCGCAGCCTGCCCGCGGCGACCGACCTCACGCGCTCGCTCTCTCGCGCCGCGGTCGATCTGTTCGAGACCTGGGCCCGCAGCGACCTGCGCCCCCTGCGCCTGCTGGGCATGACCGTGACCCGCTTCGACACGCTCGACGAACCGGCCCAGCTGAGCCTGTTCGCCGATGCCGACGACGAACGC